>CAZHWR010000033.1:0-20502 GCA_964536085.1 uncultured Oscillospiraceae bacterium | reverse complement strand
TGGAAACGTCAACGCCCTCTTTGTGCATTATCGCAACGCCCTCGGTAACGTCATTCGCGCCGTAGCAGTTTACCTTTGCGCGCGGACCGTTTGAATATGCCTTGCGGAATTTTTCGTTGACCTCGCCCTTGTAATAATCCATCTCGGTTTCGACATATGTAAAGCCGTTTACGCGCGCGATAATCTGCGCCGCGTCTTTTCCGAGACCGTTGAGAATTACGCGAAGCGGCTCTTTGCGAACCTTGTTGGCTTTTTCAGCGATACCGATAGCGCCCTCGGCAGCGGCGAACGATTCGTGACCCGCCAAAAACGCAAAGCATTTTGTTTCTTCCTCAAGCAGCATTTTGCCGAGGTTTCCGTGACCCAATCCAACCTTTCTCTGATCGGCTACCGAGCCGGGAATACAAAAAGCCTGAAGTCCCTCACCGATAGCGGCGGCGGCGTCAGCGGCCCTTGTGCAGCCTTTTTTGATTGCGATAGCACAGCCGACGGTATATGCCCATTTAGCGTTTTCAAAACAGATAGGCTGAATGGATTCGACCTGCTTGTAAATATCAAGTCCTTTTGACTTGCATACTTCAGCACATTCTTCGATAGAGTTGATACCGTACTCTTTTATAACGGCAAGGATTTGTTTTTCTCTTCTTTCGTATGATTCAAATAAAGCCATCTTAACGCATCCTCCTTATTCTTTTCTCGGATCGATGATTTTAACTGCGTCATCGACTCTGCCGTATTTGCCCTGAGCTTTTTCGAAAGCCGTGTTAGCGTCGTCCCCGGCTTTGATGAAGTCCATCATTTTGCCGAAGTTGACAAATTTATATCCGATGATTTCATCGTCCTCGTCAAGAGCGATTCCGGTTATGTAACCGTCGGTCATTTCAAGATAGCGCGGGCCTTTTTTCAATGTGCCGTACAACGTTCCGACCTGCGAGCGCAAGCCCTTGCCCAAATCCTCAAGACCTGCTCCGATAACAAGACCGCCCTCGGAGAAAGCGGACTGGCTTCTGCCGTAAACTATCTGCAAAAACAACTCTCTCATCGCGGTGTTGATAGCGTCGCACACCAAGTCTGTGTTAAGAGCCTCAAGAATAGTTCTTCCGGGAAGAATTTCAGCAGCCATCGCAGCCGAATGGGTCATTCCCGAGCAGCCGACTGTTTCAATCAGACATTCCTGAATAACGCCCTCTTTGACATTGAGCGAAAGCTTGCAGGTTCCCTGCTGAGGAGCGCACCAGCCGATTCCGTGCGTAAAGCCGGAGATATCTTTAATTTCTTTTGCTTTAACCCATTTTGCTTCCTCAGGTATAGGAGCAGCGCCATGAGCTACGCCTTGAGCGACAGGACACATAGTTTCTACTTCATGCGAATAAATCATCTGAATACTCCTTTCGGTCATCGCTTAATAATTGCAAAATTTCATAACCTTTTATATTATAATATCAGCCGTAGAATTTTTCAAGCATTATTTGTATAAAATGTCGAATGTTAAAGATTTTTTACTCCGTTCACAGTTGTTAACAGAAAATACTTGCATAGAAATTTGAAACGCTGTATAATATTTTTTGATACGCGCGCACGCACGTATATTAAATATGTATGATTATGAGGAGAAAACATAATGGCGTTTTTAGACAAAATATTCGGAAACTATTCCAAAAAAGAGCTTAAACGGATACAGCCGATAGTTGACAGTGTGCTTGCCCTGGAAGAAAAATACAAGGAAATGAGCGAAAGCGAACTGAAATCGCAGACTGACATACTCAAAGGGCGTTTGGCGGACGGCGAAACGCTCGATGAGATTCTGCCGGACGCTTTTGCCGTCTGCCGTGAAGCAAGCGCGCGCGTTTTGGAAATGCGGCACTTCCCCGTTCAGATCATCGGCGGTATCGTTTTGCACCAAGGCCGTATCTCAGAAATGAAAACGGGAGAGGGTAAAACACTTGTCGCCACCCTGCCCGCATACTTAAACGCCCTTTTGGGAAAAGGCGTTCACATCGTAACCGTCAACGATTACCTTGCAAAACGCGACTCCGAATGGATGGGCAAGCTCTACAGATACCTTGGGCTTTCGGTCGGTCTTATCGTTCACGGTCTCGACAACTCCGAACGCCGCAAGGCATACGCGTGCGACATTACCTACGGCACCAACAATGAGCTCGGTTTCGATTACCTGCGCGACAACATGTGCATATACAAGTCGGACAAGGTTCAGCGCGGCTTTAATTTTGCCATTGTCGACGAGGTCGACTCAATACTCATAGACGAAGCCAGAACCCCGCTTATAATTTCGGGTCAGGGCGAAAAATCCACCGAGCTTTACACGCTTGCCGACCGTTTTGCAAGAACTCTCAAAATGCACAAGGTAGCCGAGCTTGACGATAAAAAGGACAACGACGCAGACACCGACGCTGACTTTATCGTCGATGAAAAAGCGAAAACCGCAACGCTCACCCCGAACGGAGTTAAAAAAGCCGAGGAAGCGTTCAACGTTGAAAATCTTATGGACGCGGACAACATCACGCTTTTGCACCACATAAATCAGGCCATCCGCGCACACGGCATCATGACGCGCGATATCGACTATGTGGTCAAAGACGGCGAGGTTATTATCGTCGATGAATTCACAGGGCGTTTAATGCTCGGCCGCCGCTATAACGAAGGACTTCACCAGGCGATCGAGGCAAAAGAGAATGTCAAGGTCGAGCGCGAATCCAAAACTCTCGCCACAATCACCTTCCAGAACTTCTTCAGGCTGTACGACAAGCTCTCGGGTATGACGGGTACCGCCCTGACCGAGGAGCCCGAGTTCAGAGAAATCTACAAGCTGGACGTTATTGAAATTCCCACCAACATGCCCGTTGTAAGAGTCGACCACGATGATTCGATTTACAAAACCGAAAACGGTAAATTCGGCGCTGTTATCGAAGAAATCGTAAAGTGCCACGAAAAGGGTCAGCCGGTGCTTGTGGGAACGATCTCGATTGAAAAATCCGAGCTGCTTTCCAAAATGCTCAAGCGCCGCGGAATCAAACACGAGGTATTAAACGCGAAATATCACGAAAAAGAAGCGGAAATCATAGCGCAGGCAGGTAAAAAGGGCGCCTTTACAATCGCCACAAACATGGCGGGAGGCGGGACGGATATCATGCTCGGCGGTAACGCCGAATACATGGCAAAGGCCGAAATGCGCAAAAAAGGCTATTATGAAGAGCTTATCGTCGAAGCCACGGGCTACGGCGAAACCGACAACGAGGAAATCATTGAAGCGCGCAAAACATTTCAAGAGCTTTACAAAAAGCATAAGGAAGCTATCAAAGAGGAAGCCGAAGAGGTCTGTGAAGCGGGCGGACTTTACATCATTGGCACCGAACGCCACGAATCCCGCCGTATTGACAATCAGCTGCGCGGACGTGCCGGTCGTCAGGGCGACCCCGGTGAATCCAAGTTCTTTATCTCGCTTGAAGACGACCTTATGCGCCTGTTCGGCGGCGAGCGTATCCAGAATATGATGAACGCGCTGAAAATCGAAGAGGATCAGCCGATCGAAACAAAAATGCTTTCCAATTCTATCGAATCGGCGCAACGAAAGGTTGAAGGAAGAAACTTTGGAATCCGCAAAAATGTCCTCCAGTTTGACGATGTTATGAACCGCCAGCGTGAGATTATTTACGGTCAGCGTTCCAAGGTCCTCGACGGCGATGACTTGAAATCGTATATTAAGACGATGATAACCGATACTATTAAGAGCGCCGTCAATCTCTATATCCCCGCCGACGCCAACAAGGACGATTGGAATATAAGCGGACTGCGCGACCATTTTCTCGGGGTTATAACCACTGAGGATGATTTGCGCTATGAAAATTTAGAGCACATAAGCCGCGACGACATTGCAGACGAGCTTATCGAAAAGACCAACAAGCTTTACTCGGCGCGCGAGGAAAACTTCGGCAGCGAAATAATGCGCGAGCTCGAAAGGGTAATTCTGCTTAAAAACGTCGATTCAAAATGGATGGATCATATCGACGCAATGGACGCACTGCGCGAGGGAATCTACCTGCGCGCATACGCACAGCAGGATCCCGTCGTTGAATACAGACTCGAAGGCTTTGACATGTTCGACGAAATGATCGAATCCATCAAAGAGGACACCGTTAAAATGCTGCTTACCGTGCAGGTAAAAACAAACGAGGAGCCCAAGCGCGAACAGGTGGCAAAGCCCACTTCAGCCGGCTTTGCGGGAGGCGACGGTTCCGAGGTCAAGAAAACGCCTGTTAAAAAAGTGAAAATCGGTCCTAACGATCCCTGCCCCTGCGGCTCCGGCAAAAAATATAAAAAGTGCTGCGGGCTGAAAAACGATTCGGAATAACCGCAAAAAGTTACAAAAAAACACGTTGATTTTTTCCGTTGCTGTGATACAATATATATAGATACTCTTGGAGGGGTTTACCGGAAGAAAGGAATGGTGGCATATGACAAACGTTTTAAAAATTCTTGCCGCAACAGCCGCTGTGCTCTGCCTTGCCCGGGCAATAGTCGTCGGTATTGATCATCTTTACAAAAAATACGGCAGACATTATATCGAAGCGTCCGGCAATTAAACTGCGCTTCTGTTAGGATTTTTCAGGTTCGCCTTTAACGGCGGACCTGTTTTTATTTTGAGTTTTGCAGTCTGATTGTACAATCCGTCAACAAGGCGGATAAAGAAAAGTGTTGGCAGATATGAATAATTTTATGTTGTAATATTTATGCGTTTATACAAATTTAAAAATTAATCTTGATAATGTGCAAATCTTATGCTATCATATTTACATTAACGTTAATGTAAATATGATCAGCGAGGTGGTATTATAATGTTAAAACGGCTTAAATGCTGCCTTTTGGCAGCGACGCTTATGCTCACGGCCGCTCCGCTTTCCGCCGCCGCCCTACTATCGGACGCCGACGCTGAAAACGGAGTCTGGGCGGAATATTACAAGGGAAAGTTCTCGTCATATTCCTCCGGCAGATTTGAAGACAAGATAGATAACGTCTGGACAACGTCTAATCTACCTAACGGACTCACAAGCCGAGAGAATTTCTCGGTGCGGTACTCGTTCCGTTTGCTCACGGAAGCCGCCGGAACCTACGAAATCTACTGCGAAGCCGACGACGGCGTTCAGGTAAGCCTTAATGACATAAAGCTTATCAGCGACGACGGTCCGCACTATCCGAACGAATCCGAAAAATCAATAAGTCTCAATGAAAAAACCTATTATGACATTGTGATAGAGTACTACAACGGCGAGCTGGACGGAACCTGCAAGCTTTACTGGAAAGTGCCCGGAAAAGATAAGCAGATAATCCCGGAGGACAACATTTTTAAGCCCCTGCCCGCCCGAGCCGAAATCAAAAAAAGCTCAGGGAAAATTTACGCCTGCGGAAGCGCGTTGACTGACAGCGGAGAAATTTTCAGCGTTGTGCTGGAAAAATACGATTCAAACGGCGCGCTCGCGCAAACGGTAAAATCTTCAAGAGCGTCCAAAGATACATTCATATGGGAGACCGAAAAGATGACATACGATAATAATTGTGATTATAAAGCTTTCGTGACTTCGTGTGACTCGGAATCGGTTTCCGAAACCGACGAGCTTTTAAGCGGTGTGAACGCTACGCTCACTGTTGATACGTATAACACAAGCCCCGACAGTATTTCCCCGCTTATGTACGGCGCATGCCTTGAGGACGTTAACCACGAGCTGTACGGCGGCATATGGTCGCAGCTTATTTTCGGCGACAGCTTTGCCGAGCCGGCAAACGCGGAGATTCCGGGATTCGCCTCGGCGGGCGGATCGTTCTCAACAAGCCGTGATGACGGAGTAAATCAAGTAACTGTTTCAAATCAGGCAAACGGTCCCAAGCTTATCATCAACGATACCGAAATGACTTCAGGCGAGATTTCCGCCGATATCAAAATGAGCGGAGAAGGTCCTGCGGGATTTATTATAAAAACGACCGACGCAAAAGAGGGCGCGGACAATTTTAACGGCTATGAAATCGGTATAGCCAACAATATGCTGCGTATAGGCAAGCACGAATACAACTACAGCAACATAGGGGATTATTCTTGCTCGGCGCCGGAGAACACATGGGTCAGCTTAAAGGTCGTCATGACCGAAAACTCATTCGATGTTTACGTCAATCAAACGCTTGCTGCAAGCTATACCGACCCAAATCCGCTCAAAACCGGCAGTATAGGTCTGCGGGCGTGGAGCTGCGACGCAAGCTTTAAAAACATCACCGTGATAAACGACGACGGTGAACAGCAAAATATTCAAATAGCTTATCCTATTGCTACCAGCGTCAGCCAAATGTGGTCGCCCGTTGTGCGCGGCGAAGCGAACGGCGAATTTTCAATCGTCACCGAATCGCCCTACAAGGGAACGCAAAGTCAAAATATAACCTTCACCTCCGGCAGCGGCGCTGTAGGAATATCAAATTCCTCGCTTAATAAAAAAGGAATAAACTTTGAAAAAGACAAGGAATATGAAGGATACATCTATGCGCGAAGTGCAGCACCTACGACAATATACGCGGTCGCCGAAAGTGCGGACGGTGGTAATATATATGCCGAAACCGAGATTAGCATAAGCTCCGACGAATGGACAAAATACGAATTTAAGCTCACGCCAAACGCAAAGGACTCGGCGGGCAAAATCACCTTTGAGCTTCGGTCTTCCGCAAGCGTCGATTTGGGATACGTTTTCTTCCAGCCCGGCGAATGGGGACGTTTTGAAGGCTTACCCGTAAGAAAAGACGCGGCGGAGCTGTTAAAAGAGCAGGGCGTTACAGTTCTTCGCTTCGGAGGCTGTATGGCAAACGCTACCGACTACAAGTGGAAAAGCATGCTGGGCGACCCTGAGACCCGCCCGACCTACAAGGGCTGGTGGTATGATTATTCCTCATTTGGTTTTGGAATAATCGAGTTTATGAATCTTTGTGAAAAGTTAGGCGTTGTGGGAATCCCCGATTTCAACGGCTATGAAACCGCCGAAGATATGGCGGATTTCATCGACTTTGCGCTTGGCACCGACCCTGACAACGAATGGGTGCAAAAACGCATCGAAATGGGGCACGAAGAGCCCTATTCGCTCCCCTATTTGCAGTACGGAAACGAAGAGGGCGCATACGGTCAGTCATTCAAGGAGTTTACCGAGCGCTTTAACGCAGCCGCAAACGCAATTTGGGAAAAGACCGACGATATCACTCTCATCCTCGGCGACTTCGCATATCAGCAGGTCATAACCGATCCATACAATTTTGACGGAGCGGACAATGGGCTGAGAACGCTCGAATACCACAAATCCGTGCTCGACAACGCAGCGGCGCACAACATGCCGGTTTGGTTCGATATTCACATCTGGAACGAAAAGACAACCGATCCCGACCGATATTTCGATGCAGCAATGAGCTTATACACCCAGCTTAAAAAGCTTTCCCCCGACGCGGATTTCAAGCTGCCTGTATTCGAGCTTAACGCAAATACACACGATATGGAGCGAGCGCTTTCAAACGCATACTCGATAATACGAGCCGAACAGCTTTCAAATATATTCCCTGTCGTCATATCCGCAAACTGCCTCCAGGTGGACGGTCACAACGACAACGGCTGGAACCAGGGGCTTATATTCATGAACAACGATTCCGCGTGGATGCAGCCTCCGGCATACGTTACGCAGATGTCGCAGGAGGTATATCAGAGCACAAAGCTTGAATACTCCTCTAAAAAACTGAGCGATTCGGTAAGCGTCGTCGCTTCAAGAAGCGCAGACGGAAAAACCATAATTCTTAAGACCGCAAATCTGCTTTCAACATCCTACACAATTAAAATCCAGACCCCCGGCTTCAGCGGCAATCAAAACACCGTATCCGTGACCGCGCTTAAAGCCTCCTCGAACAGCGCTGTAAACACAGCCGACAATCCGTATAACGTCGTTCCGATTAATACAGTTACTGAAAACGCGCTTGTAAACAATCAGCTTAACATCACGCTTTCGCCGCGTTCTTACACAACCATTCAAATAACCGCGGAATCCGAACACATATCGCCTTCCTCCGTAACGCTTTCAGCTTCGTCAACGGAGATCAGCGTATCCGAACAATTCACGCTGACAGCCGAAGTTTCGGATAACACCGCTCACGACGCAGAAATCGGCTGGATATCCTCCGACAATTCAGTTGCCAACGTATCAAACGGAGTTGTTACCGGTGTAAAAGCCGGAAGCGTGGTAATCACCGCGTATCTTAAAAATTATCCTGATATCACAGCGTCCTGCACGGTCTCTGTAAAAGCGCAGAGTATATCTGACGACAATCCTGCCGTCAATCCGCCGACAGTTACCACGCCGCAAAACGGCACGGTCACAGTAAACGGCAAGACGGTGCTTTACGTGAACGGCAAGGCTGTTACAGGCACAAAGGTAGTAACTGTTTCGGGCAAGATGTACGCTGTAGTAGGCGGATATGTTAAGACAGGCAAAAAGCAGGTCGTTAAGATAAAAAGCTTATACTACATCGTAAACGCAAGCGGAGTAGTACAGAAAGGCACAAAGAACAAGCTTATCAAGGTGGGAACAAAGTCCTACGTTGTAAACAAAAACGGAGTGGTTCAGAGAAAAGCAAGCGGAAAGAAGCTTGTCAAGGTCGGAACTAAGTCGTATATAGTCAACAAGCTTGGAGTTGTGCAGAAAGGTACAAAGAACAAGCTCGTCAAGATTGGCAAGAAAGCCTATATTGTCAACAAATCGGGCGTAGTACAGAAGAACAAGAAATCGATAAAGGTCGGCAAGAAGACCTACAAGACAAACAAAAAGGGCGTAGCAGTCAAAATAAAATAATTCACTAACAAAACCCGCGTTTCGGTAAAATCCGAAACGCGGGTTTTATTTAAAAATATATTGCCGTTAATTTTATGCTTTAATTATCTGTTTATAAAAAATTCCTTATACCACACAAGGAACATAAACACAGTCCAAATTTTGCGGCTGTTGTCTTTTTTTCCGGCTCTGTGTTCGTCCAGCAGTCTGACAAGCTCGCCTGTGTTGAAGTATTCCTTTGCCGATTCGGATAAAAATTCAGACTTGACCAAATCGTAATACTTATCCTCTTTCAGCCAAACTCTTATCGGTACCGGGAATCCGAGCTTTTTCTTGTCCGCAGATTTTTGCGGAATCTTTTTAAGCGCAGCCTGACGCATAGCGTATTTGGTGTTTTTATCGTTCACGCGGTACTCGGTCGGTATTTGTTCGGCAAGCTCGATGATTTTTCTGTCAAGGAACGGAACCCGAAGCTCTAGCGAATTTGCCATGCTCATCTTGTCCGCTTTTAGCAAAATGTCTCCCGCCATCCACATGTGAATATCAAGATACTGCATTTTAGTCACAGCGTCTTTATCCGCAACCTTGTCGTAGTACGGCTTGCAGAGCGCTTCGGGAGCAGGAGCCTGTCCGCCGTTTTTTAAAAGCTTTGCACGCTCTTTTTTGGTAAACATGTATGCGTTTCCGATAAACCATTCTTCTAATTTCTTTCCGCGCCTTACAAGGAAATTCAGTCCGCGGTGAGCGGGGAACAATCCCGCGATTTTTCCGATAAGCCTTCGTATCGGCATCGGAATTTTATCGTACGCCGTAAACTCTATCGGCTCTTTATAAATATTATAGCCGCCGAAAATCTCGTCCGCTCCCTCGCCTGAAAGCACGACCTTCAAATCCTTTGAAGCGAGATTACACACAAAGTAAAGCGCGACAGCGGCAGGATCCGCCAAAGGCTCGTCCATATGATACTGGATTTTTGCAAGACTTCCCCAATATTCCTCGGGAGTGATGACCTTGCTTGTATTTTTAACGCCGATATACTCCGACAGCTCTTTGGCGTAGCTTATTTCGTTATATCGGTCACCCTCGTCGCTTGCAAAGCCTACGGTATATGTCTTATCCACGTTTGCGCTCGCGGCGACATAGCTTGAATCAACCCCGCTTGACAAAAATGATCCGACCTCGACGTCGCTTATTTTATGAGCCTCAACGGAATCCTCAAACGTCTTCGCGATTTCGTCCACCCATTCGTCACAGCTTTTGCCGGACTTTGAGGCAAACTTCGGCTCCCAGTAGCGTTTGATTTCAAGCCCGTCGTTTGAAAGTATAAAGTAATGCGCGGGCAGAAGCTTGTGAACACCTTTGAAAAACGTATCGTCACCGGGTGAGTACTGGAACGAGAGATAGTTTTCCAACGCCTGCTCGTTGAGCTCTTTTTTAAAATCAGGATGAGGCAGAAAAGCTTTTATCTCGCTTGAGAACATAAACGTTTCTCCCATTTTTGCATAATAAAGCGGCTTTATTCCGAAATAGTCGCGCGCGCCGAAAAGCTCCTTCTCGTTTTTATCCCATATAACGAACGAAAACATTCCCCGCAGTTTATTTAAAAGTTCAACGCCGTATTGCTCATATCCGTGCACCAGTACCTCGGAATCGGTTTTAGTGGTGAACACATGCCCCATACTGATAAGCTCTTCGCGCAGCGGTTGGAAATTATAAATCTCGCCGTTAAAAAGCAATACCATAGATCTGTCTTCATTGAAAATAGGCTGATCGCCCTGCTGCAAATCTATAATACTGAGCCGCCTGAATCCCAACGCAATATCATCGTCAACAAATGTTCCATCGGAATCGGGTCCGCGATGAACAATAGTGTTCATCATATCGGAAAGTATTTTTTCACTGTCGTCAATCTTATTTGTAAAACCAACATAACCGCACATTTCGTTACCTCGCAATCATTTTGTTTGACATTACAATAAAATTACTGTAATATTTATATATAGGAAAACCTCATAGACATTAAAAAAATTTTTGCTCATTATTTTATAAATTCCGCCATGCGGCATTTTACGCTCCACAACGCGGATATCATCTTATTGTTTTCAAACGGAAAGCAAAACCCGTAACAATTGAAAACAAAGTTTTCAATTGTTATTATACTATATTTTGCCAGAAATGCAACTGTTTTTCGGAGGAAAGGTCATGAATAAATCAAATTCCGGTTCCCGCGGCATTTTTATTTTAGCCGGAGTCGTTCTCGCCGCCGCAGTTTTGATTATCGTTTATATTGTTACTTTTAAAATAGACTTTAAAAATATCGGTTCCCCCTCGTCCGGGGCGGTCCAAAGCAACACGGCGTCGGGCTCGGCTTCATCCGATATAGGCTCCTCAGCCTCAGACTCCTTGGTTCCTTCAGGAACTGCCGAATCCAATCATCTTAAAAAATCCGTATTTATCGGAGATTTTATTCCTGTTGCGCTCGGTATATACACAGATATTTCCAACTCAAACGTATATGCGGACGTCAACTTGAATCTCTCCAATATCGCTTCAACAAAAATTACTGTTTCCAAAAAGCAACTTACGACAATTGAAGCCGTCAAAAAAAACAAGCCCGAAAATATTTACATATGCATAGGCAGCAACGACGTTAACTGGAAGGAACAAAGCGATGTTACATCCGAATACACAAGCTATGTCCGCAAGTTAAAAGCCGCTTCTCCTGATTCAAAAATATATCTTATGTCATTAACTCCCGTTACTAAATCCAAAAGCTCGTCGGACAACGACTATAACAATACAAAAATCAAATCCTTCAATTCGTGGATTTCAAACGTTGCCCAAAGCGAAGGAGCGTACTATCTCGACATCTTTTCAGAGCTTATCGGCGACAACGGCGCACTCCCGAACGAGCTTGCCGAAAGCGACGGCTATCATATTAAATTGACGGGCTGCAAAATAATTGTCAATTACATTCTTTCACACGCCGCTTCTGACAGCAGCGTATCCGATGCTTCAGGCGAATCTTCGGTTTCTCAGGCGGTAACGTCAAACTAAATCAACATCAAGGAGGACGCCGGCATGGTTGTAGAATGTGTCGCAATCATTCTCGTTATTTTGTGTACATCTTTTGTATTTTTTCGAACTAGAAGAAAAGATTACGCCTTTGCGGTTCTGCCATTGACGATTGTGCCGTTTATCCATCTTATAGCATACCATGCGGTAAATTTTTCGTTTGCGGCTTTAAAGACAAACGCCGGTAAAATTCTGCCGATGGCGGATATCATCGCGCTTGTGCTCTCTTGCATTATCGTCGGAGTAATGTCCGGTAATATCAAATCAAAAACAGCCAAAAGAACCTATATTGCTATATCCACCCTTTTTCTTATAGCTTTGGTTTGGATATTTATTTATGACACTCTGTCGTAATCCCGCAAAGCACGTATTGACATTCGTCAGAAAACATGTTAAAATAAATATTGTAAATATAATTTATCCGGATTTACTGACAAGGGCGTCGCATTTATGCGGTGCCCTTATGCTGTCCCCGAATAAATTGTATTTATCAGCGTACTACTCCCTCCAATATATACATTACAAACGCGAAAGGAAACGGCAGAATTTGCCGTTTCCTTTCGCGTTTTCTATGTACATCCGCCGCACCGCATAGCCCGACAGACGCTAATTCTCATTATTTTTGTTTTTCACCGGCCGTTCATGCCGGACGAACTCAATTTTATCGTCGTTTTTAAATCCCTCGGTCGAATCGGACTTAAACAGAACTATCAACGTCTGCAAAAGTATTTTTAAATCCAAAAAGATCGAATACTGCTCAATGTAAATCAAATCAAGCATCAGCTTATCCTTCGGCGTTGTGTTGTACTTTCCCAGGATCTGTGCAAGCCCTGTAAGCCCCGCTTTAACCTTAAGCCGATATCTGAATTCCGGAAGCTCTTTTTGATATTCGTCCGCTATGCTTTTTCTTTCGGGACGCGGACCGACAAAGCTCATATCGCCGATAAAAATATTATAAAGCTGCGGAAGCTCGTCAAGCCTTGTTTTTCTCAAAACCTTCCCCACCGGTGTTATACGACTGTCGTTCTGCGAGCTCAGCACCGCAACATTGCTTTTTTCGGCGTTTTCAATCATCGTCCTGAATTTATAAACGTTGAACACCCTGCCGCCCTGCGTCATGCGTTCCTGCCTGAATATGACCCTGCCCTTGTCGTAGCACTTTATTACTATCGCCTCGATGAGCATTATCGGACTTGAAATGACAAGACCTATACCCGAAATCAGTATATCTAGAGCACGTTTGAGGATTTTTTGCTCAAACGACAATTCGTCAAGAGTTGAGGCGAACATAGTAACATCGTCTACAATATGCCGCTTTGAATATTTTATCAAAATATCCGCGACGTCCGGAAGAACATAGATGTTTTTATTTTTCTTATAACAATATTCGAGTATATCATTTCTATCCGAATGGGGAACGTCAAATATAAACACCGATTCATTTTTCTTAATAAGCTCTTTAAGCTCGGGATTTGTATAATGTACTACATCCTCTACCCTCCATTGCTTTTTATATCTCCCGACCTTTGAAATATACGCATTTACATGCTTTTCGTCCGAATATATGACCGTGCATGCTTTCGGAGCGTTTATAACAAAAAACAGGTAATTTCCAAGATGAGTGAAAGAATATATAATAAGATACTGTGCAGCTCCCGAAATAATAAGCGGAACTATCATATCGGTTATTTTTATTATCTGATAACTCATTATAACCAGTTCAAGCCACGTAATAACATCCGTGACCAATATTGCCAAGGAAACAGAAGAAATTATCTCCTTGCTCTTTTTTATCCCGACTGCAAAGCCGCCGTAAATTTTTATAAAGCAAATCCCAAGCACAAAAAAAGTGATATAGCATATACCCATTGTACGGCTCAGGTTTATAAGCCCGGGTATAGGCGGAAAAAGCGGAATCGAACCCATTGAATCAAACATTGCCGCGGCAATCATATACGGCAGAAAAAACGCCGCCATGATAAGCAAAAACATAATGCTTTTTATAGCCAGCACCAATGTTCTTTGTATATTATTTAAGAATGATAGCATCATTATTTCCTCCGAAACAACAAAACATATTGTTTAGTACTGTTATTTTACCACACAAGTATTTTTTTAGCAAATTTGTAAAAACGAATCGGATTTTCAAATCTTAATAACATCATATAACGAATATAAAGCCCACCTGTCCGCAGAAGGTATGCTTATGTCAGCAGAAAAAGCTTGAACGCCCGTCAGTTGATAATAAACTCGGCGATACGACATTTATCTTGTAAATACGCGCAAAGTATGGTATTATTAATATGTAAAAACGCACCCCGGGCTTCTTAGATAATCACGCTAAGAAGCCTTTGATTTGATAATATCACTTTCCGTCAAACTGCCGCAACTGAAAGGAGCCGTTTTATGGATTCAAAGCCGTGCTTAACGCTTATCACTTCTCACTACCCCTGCTCGACCTCGGGCGACTTTTTTGAAGACACCATTCCCTGCCTGAACGACAGCTTTAACATACGAATCATCTCTCTTGACACTGTCAACGACCAGACCAGAGGGCTTCCGAAAAATGTCGTCTTTACACGGATGCCGGAACCGTCCGTTATAGGCTCGCTGTTTTCGCGCATACCCGAACTGTTTACAGAATTTTTCTGGAGCCAGGTAAAGGTGTGCAAAAAGCAGGACTGTTTGTCTGCCAAGACCTTTTTGCACCTGCTGAGCGTCTGCTCAAAAAGCCGGTATCTTGCGCAGCATTTAAAATCACTCGAAGAATATAAAAGCTCTGCTCCTTTAGTATACTATTCGTTTTTGTCAAACGAATATATTTTCGCGCCCCTTCTTGCGAAACGCTCTGCAAAAAAGAACGTGAAAAGCGTATACCGATGCCGCGGGATCGACATTGCTCGCTTTGAAAAGGACGAGCTGTTAAAATCCGTCATGCTCACGGTTGACGACCAATGTGACTCAATATGCTTTGACTGCGACGACCGCAGAAAATACTTTATGAAAAAGTATGCAAACAAGCCAACCTATCCATATAAATACTCGACCATACGCTTCGGCACGCGCGACCACGGCAATATTATTCCCGAAGCCGAGCCCGACGGCGCGCTGCATATTTTATCCCGCGATCCGCAAACCGACGACAGCGGCTTGTTTTTGCTGGTAAACGCGCTTTCACTTGTGCTCGACGGCAAAATCGTCTGGCACCATATAGGAGAAAATCCGAAGCTTAAAATGCTCGCCGAAAGCGAACTGAGTGCAAACGAACATGTGAGCTTTTATTTTCCCGGAGAACTCAGCTACAAAAAGCGCTTGGAATACTATTCAGAACATCCTATAGACTGCTTTGTTTATCTTTGCTCGCTTCGCTCTCCCGCGTTTGAAATCATCGAGGCGATGTCCTGCAAGATTTTCCCCGCGGTATATAACATAGGCGGAGTAAACGAAATCGTAGATGATGAAAACGGTATCTTGTTTCCCGAGGACATCACCGCCGAAGAGTTGTCAAAGGCGCTCAGTCTTATGGCGCGGCTTGACCGAAACGCCGTCGACAAAAAACGCGGGCTGTCAAGGAAAGCTTTTCTCGAACACTGCACCGCCGAACAAAGCTGTGCTTCACTCGCAAGCATGCTGTTTGAAGTGCTGACCGATTGAAACTTTGTTTGTAAATGTTATTGCGCTGATATATGAAAAAGTATATAATTGATATAATTATTATAAAAAGCAAAGCGTATCTTCAGGAGGATAAAAATGCTGGACATTAAATTTTTGAGAACAAATCCCGAAATTGTAAAGGAAAACATACGAAAAAGATTTCAGGATGAAAAATTAGAGCTTGTTGACAAAGTTATCAAACTCGATAAAACCTACAGAGAAACCAAAACAAGGTGCGACAGTCTGCGCGCTGAAAGAAATTCGATAAGCAAGCAAATCGGCGGATTCATGGCGAAAGGTCAGAAGGACGAAGCTGAAAAAGCAAAGCAGAGCGTTGTCGCCATGGCAAAGGAGCTTGAGCAGCTAAGCGCGCTCGAAACCGAGCTTGCCGCCAAAATCCGCGAAATCATGCTGGTTATTCCTAATATCATCGACGATTCCGTTCCCATCGGCAAGGACGACAGCGAAAATGTCGAGGTCGAGCGTTTCGGCGAGCCGTTGGTTCCTGAGTTCGAGGTTCCGTATCATGTTGAAATCATGGAAAAGCTGGACGGTATCGACCTCGACGCCGCCCGAAACACAAGCGGAAACGGCTTTTACTACCTCAAAGGCGACATTGCGCGGCTTCATTCCGCAATTCTTTCCTATGCGCGCGATTTCATGATAGACCGCGGATTTACCTATTATGTCCCGCCGTTCATGATACGGAGCGACGTTGTCACCGGCGTTATGAGCTTTGCCGAGATGGAAAATATGATGTATAAAATCGAGGGTGAGGATCTATATCTCATCGGAACCAGCGAACACTCGATGATAGGAAAATTCATCGACACCATCGTCGATGAAAGCACACTTCCCCAAAAAATGACCAGCTATTCCCCCTGCTTCAGAAAAGAAGTCGGCGCGCACGGCATCGAAGAGCGCGGAGTGTACAGAATCCATCAGTTTGAAAAGCAGGAAATGGTCGTTGTGTGCAAGCCGGAGCAAAGCCGCGAAATTTTCACCGAGCTTTACACTAACACTGTGGATTTCTTCAGAACGCTTGATATCCCCGTCAGAACGCTTGAATGCTGTTCGGGCGACCTTGCCGATTTAAAGGTCAAGAGCATAGACGTAGAAGCGTGGTCTCCGCGCCAACAAAAATACTTCGAGGTCGGAAGCTGTTCGAATCTCGGAGATGCTCAGGCGCGAAGGCTGGGCATACGCGCACGCGGAGAAAACGGAAACTACTTCCCGCATACACTCAACAACACAGTCGTCGCTCCTCCCCGAATGCTGATAGCATTCATGGAAAACAATCTCAACGAAGACATGTCCGTCAGAATTCCCGAAGCGCTTAGAATGTATATGGGAAACAAGGATTTGTTAAAATAATACTGTTAAAAGCACACTTAAAAGTGTGCTTTTAATTTAATTTAAGGTTCGGGTGATAATATTATACTCAACCTTGACAGGAGTGATCATATTTGAATAGTGTCACCGATATAAAAACCGAAGAAGAGATATTCTATGGCAAAAGCTACAATATGCTTGTAAACGCCACAAATGAAATCGTAGCGCTTATATCGCGCCTTCGCGAAAGAATAGCGGCAAACGATATGCGCGACCCTGTTGAGCATGTTAAAACAAGAATTAAATCCGTTGACAGTATGAAGAAAAAGCTTGTAAAAAACGGGTTTGATCCCACTGCTCACAATGCGCTCAACAGTGTTTTTGACGCCGCCGGAATAAGAATCGTATGCACATTTTTGGACGATGTTTATCTGATCGTAAATTTAATCAAACAGCAAAAAAAGATAACTGCCGTATGCGAAAAAGATTATATCAAAAACCCCAAGCCAAACGGCTACAGAAGCTATCACATGATCGTGAAAATCGACGGAGTTTACGCGGAAATTCAAATCAGGACGATTGCGATGGACTGTTGGGCAAGTCTCGAACATCAATTAAAATATAAGCGCAAGGTAAATAATCAGGCAATGATTATATCCGAGCTGAAACGCTGCGCTGACGAAATTGCCTCGACCGACATCACTCTTCAGACTATAAGAGATCTTATTGACACTTCAGATCAGCAGCCCGCAGTATAGCGCTCAGGCTGTGAAAACAAACAACAATAAAGGAGAAAATAAAAATGCGGCTGTTGCTTGCAGAAGACGAGAAAGAGCTTTCCAATGCCTTGGTAATGATTTTAAAACACAGCAACTATTCAGTAGACGCCGTTTACGACGGCGCCGAGGCACTTGATTACGCGCTGACCGAAAACTACGACGGAATAATACTCGACATCATGATGCCTAAAATGAGCGGACTTGAGGTATTAAAAGAGCTCAGGGAGAAAAAAATCACAACACCTGTCATACTGCTTACCGCCAAATCCGAAATCGAAGACAGAATCTCGGGTTTGGATACCGGCGCTGATGATTATCTCACAAAACCGTTTGACATGGGTGAGCTCTTGGCGCGCGTTCGCGCTATGACCCGCAGAAAAACCGAATTTACCCCGAACATTTTGTCATTCGGAGACATAACGCTCAATCGCGAAAACTACGAGCTGTCAAGCGAAAAGTCATCGTTCAGACTGGGAAACAAGGAATTCCAGATGATGGAGATGCTTATGAATAACTCCGGCAGGCTCATTTCTACGGAACAGTTTATGGAAAGGATTTGGGGATATGATTCCGACGCGGAAATAAATGTTGTCTGGGTTTATATTTCCTATCTCAGAAGAAAGCTGTCGGCACTCAGCGCAGATATTGAAATAAAGGCGACGCGCGGAGTCGGATATACGCTTGAAAAACCAAACGGCGATTAAATGTATATTTAAGAGGACGGTACAAATGATTAAAAAACTAAGGCGAAAATTCATACTCATTGCCATGGGCTCGACTTTTTTGGTCGTTGCACTGCTCATGTCGGTGATAAATATCGTCAATATTTATCAAATCGAGAAAAGAACCGACGGACTGCTGAACGTGATAAGCGAAAGCGGCGGTACCATACCCGATTACAAGCAAGATAAATTTGAGCATATCTCCAATGAATTCGGAACGCAAATCAACGAGGAAACCAGCTTTGAAACCCGTTATTTCACCATCGGCACAAACGCGCACGATCAGATAGTTTCAATTTACACGGGTCACATCGCAGCCGTTTCTCCGGACGAAGCAAAGAGATTTGCCCAGACAGTCATAGATTCAAACAAAGAAAAAGGCTATATAAAAAACTACAAATACTTAAAAACCTCCTCTGAATCGGGTGGCATGATCATATTTCTTGACTGCCGCCAATTCATTCAAACGTCGGCTTCATTTTTGCTTATATCCGTTTTGGTTTCTCTGCTGGGACTTTTGGCAGTATTTGTACTCATCTTTATATTTTCAAAGTATGCGATCAACCCCGTTATAGAAAGCATGAACAAGCAAAAGCAGTTTATAACCGACGCGGGCCATGAAATCAAAACCCCGCTCGCCATCATTTCCGCCAATAATGATGTTATGGAACTAAACAGCGGGGAAACCGAATGGACCAAGAGCACAAAAAATCAAATCAAGCGGCTTAATTTACTTATCAAAGATCTTTTAACTCTCGCAAAGACCGAAGAGGACGGCGTAAAGATAGTTTTCGCACCGTTTTCTGCAAGCGACGCCGTAAAAAATACAGCGTATGAATTTAAAACGCTGGCCGAGTCGCAGAATAAAGAATTTATCACAGATATCGACGACGGAATAACCATAAACGGCGACGAAAGCGCAATACGCCAGCTAACGTCTATCCTTACCGACAACGCAGTAAAATACGCTCCTGAAAACGGATTTGTTAAAGTGTCTCTTAAGCCGCACGGAAAATCTGCTGTTTTAAAGGTTGAAAACTCCTGCGACTCGCCTCCAAAGGGGGATATGTCCCGCTTGTTCGACCGCTTTTACCGTGACGATTCGTCTCGCGCGCGGCAAACCGGAGGTTATGGAATCGGACTTTCCATAGCAAAAGCAATAGTTGAATCGCACAAAGGAAAAATCTCTGCGGAAACCTCAAAAGAAGGTACAGTCATTTTTACTGCGGTTTTATAAATAAAAATAATCGTTTTTACCCGTGAAGGCAAAGACCTTCACGAGTAATTTTATATTATTGTTAAACGCAGACTTGACCCGACAGGGTTAAGCATGCATTTAAGCAGCGGTATAAACACAACATGCGGACTTAAAATAAAAAACGGGTAATATTTTTTTATTTTTAAGTAAAATTCAGCTATGAACTGTACCAGATAGGAACAAAAGCAAAAATCAACGTTCAAAGGCAGCGATAATCGGTTTTGGAGTGTGAAAATCTATATCTTATCTGGAGGATAGCACTATGGAAAACACAATATATGACAAGAAAAATGGCTTATGGTATGAGCGTCAAGGAGATTATTTTCTGCCTTGCTTGGAGCTTCCTAAACAGGAAGAACGCTCTATTGGTGTTTGGGGACGGCGACTTTTGAGGTATCTAAAAGAATATCGTATGGTTACATACACCAATCTTTTGACAAGCGGCAAGTTGAACAGTTATCTTGCTGATATTGAAGAACAGGCAGAGAAAATGTTTCCCCGGCTGATAAAGGAAATGGCAGAAAAACAAGGTTTGACGGAAACGCTTAAAGCGGAGCAGCCTATGGAATGGGTTGAAAAAATGGGTAACATACAAAGCTGCGCCAGAGAAGTAGTGGACGGTGAGCTGATCTTTGTATAACACAGAAGTTGGGCAAAGATACTTTCATCGGTATCTTTGCCCATACATTTTCCTGTTCAACAGTAACGTTTTAAGGTGCCATTTTCCCTGTAATACAAGGTATTTTAAGTATTGCTTTTCGGGCAGTACTGATTTTATACGTCCTGTCTGATTTTTGAGGCTATAAGCGTTACAAGCAACGATAAAT
>CAZHWR010000032.1:0-20872 GCA_964536085.1 uncultured Oscillospiraceae bacterium | reverse complement strand
TACGGCGGGGCATATTAATCCAGCGCTTGCAATCGCCGCGGAAATAAAAAAAAGATCGCCTAAATCACATATTTTATTTGTGGGAACCCCGAACGGAATGGAGGCAACGCTCGTTACAAAGGCGGGCTTTGCGTTTTCTCCGATTAAGGTGCGGGGCTTTCAGCGCAGTTTTTCCGCCAAAAGCATTGTGAAAAACATCGACGCAGTAAAATGTCTTATGACGGCAAACCAGCGCGCAAAAAAAATCATATCCGATTTCCGTCCCGATATCGTTATCGGCACGGGAGGCTATGTGAGCGGTCCGGTCGTGCGCTGTGCGTCAAAAATGGGAATAAAAACGCTTATACATGAACAAAACGCCTTTCCGGGCGTTACTACTAAGCTTCTTTCAAAGCATGTCGATAAAATAATGCTGGCGGTAGGCGAGGCAAAAAAGTATTTTGACGACTGTTGTATTGATAAAATTCAGGTTGTAGGAAATCCGATACGTGAAAGCATTCTGCATATGACTAAAGACGCGGCGCGCCGCGAGCTCAACATGGATGGTAATCTGTGTATTCTTTCGTTCGGCGGAAGCTTGGGAGCCACAAAGGTAAATGAAATATCCGCCGACGTTATGCAATGGCACTGCAAGGATCAAAAAATCAACCACATTCACGCATACGGAAAGTTCGGCACAGAGGAGTTCAAAGACATGCTGGCCGAGCGGGATGTGGATCCGACCTTGCCGCGCCTTGACATACGCGAATATATCGACAATATGGATGTTTGCCTGGCGGCGGCTGATATTGTAATCTGCCGTGCAGGGGCGATAACATTGAGCGAGCTTGAAGCCGTCGGCAAGCCTTCGGTTTTGATTCCGTCGCCGTATGTTGCGGAAAATCATCAGTACCACAACGCCATGGTTTTGCAAAACGCGGGAGCGGCCATAGTTGTTGAGGAAAAAAATTACGACAAAGATAAACTCATCAGTTTTTTAAACGGAGTAAGTTCAGATCCGCAAAAATTAAAACAGCTTTCTAAAAACGCCGCTTCGCTGAGTGTGCTTGACACCTGTGAAAAGATTTATGAAGCAGTGCTTGAGCTTACGGGAAAATAAGGTTATTCACCATACCTTTTGCACGGGCATAGAATAAGCTAACAAAGCTTGTGTGAGAGGTGCATGAAAATTGTCAGTACTGTTTAACGACTGCGCGCCGGGCTTGCCGGACGACAGACTGCTTATCCGCGGCGGAGTTCCGCTGCGCGGGGAAATCGGCTCGCAGGGGGCAAAAAACAGCTCGCTTCCTATTCTGGCGGCGGCTCTTATGTGCGATTCCCAGGTTGTTTTGCACAACTGCCCCGACCTTACCGACTGCGCCACTGCGGCAGATATACTAATACATCTGGGCTGTTCTGTGAAGCGCGAGGAAAATACGGTAATTATCGATCCTTCTAACAGTTCGGGATACGAAATTCCCGAACAGCTTATGCTTAAGATGCGCTCATCAATAGTATTTTTGGGCGCGATACTTTCTAAAAACGGTCATGCAAGGCTTTCATATCCCGGCGGCTGTGAGCTTGGCTCGCGCCCTATAGATTTGCACTTGAGTTCATTGAAGCTGTTGGGTGCGCGGATAGAGGAACAAAACGGGTACCTTGACTGCGACGCGCAAAACGGGCTCACGGGAGCTGAAATTTCGCTGGGCTTTCCGAGTGTGGGCGCTACGGAAAATGTTATTCTGGCAGCGGTGTGCGCTAAGGGGACTACTACCGTTTATAATGCGGCGCAGGAGCCGGAGGTCGCCGATTTGATCGGCTTTTTGAACAAATGCGGGGCAAAAATCGAGGGCGCAGGTGAAAGTAAAATTACAATAAACGGCGTGAAACGCTTAAAATCAGCGGAGCACAGAATCATGAGCGATCGAATTGCGGACGCCACCTATCTCTGTATGGCGGCGGCAACGCGCGGGAGGCTTATGATAAGAGGGACCGACAGCGTTAATTTATCGGCTGTTCTGCCGATTTTAAGGGATATGGGCTGTGAAATAAAAGCAGATGAATACGGAATTTACATAAATGCCGAAAATAAGACTATTTCGGCGGTCAAGACGATAAAAACAATGCCGTATCCCGGCTTTCCGACCGACGCGCAGCCGCCGATAATGGCGGCTATGTGTACTGCGCGCGGGTGTTGTATATTTGTTGAAAATATTTTTGACAACCGCTTTAAGCATGCGGGCGAGCTTATCCGCATGGGAGCTGACATCAAGGTCGAGGGAAAGGTCGCTGTTGTAACGGGAGTTACGTCACTTCATGCGGCGCAGACCGCGGCGCACGACCTTCGCGCAGGGGCGTCGGTAATAACCGCGGCGCTCGCGGCAAACGGTGAAACGTCGGTCGCGGGAATGTGCCATGTGGACCGCGGATATGAAAATATAGAGCGTGTGCTGGGCGGGCTTGGTGCTCATGTGAAGCGGATAACCAAGGAAGTGTAAAAGCTGTAAAATCCGAAATGCCGACCAATGCTTAGTAATTCGGATTCCGCGGCGGGGAGTTTAATAAAAGAAAGGAAATGCAAAATGTCGGAGAGGTATTACGATTTACAAGTGAATAATATTTCTCCGCGCAGGGCAAATGTGAACGCGGCGCAAAAGCGTAACCCGAATGCCGCGGCTAAAAGAAGAAATGCGGTTGAAACGAATGCACGGCGTCGTAAACGGCGCAGAAAACGCAGTAATTTTCTGTATTTTGTTATTCTTATGCTGTTTGTGGCGATTGCACTGGTAACGCTTTCAGTCACTGTTTTATTCAACATTTCAAAAATTGAGGTCAGCGGCGCTCAAGAAGTTCTGCAAAGCGACATAATAGAGGCTTCAGGAGTCAGCGAGGGTGAAAATCTTTTCAGACTGAACATTGAAAATATTCAAAATAACATTTTGAATAAACTGGATTCACTTGATAATGTAACGGTGAGCAGAAAGCTGCCGTCTACGTTATCCATATCTGTACAGGAAACACAGGCGGAGTACAATTTAAAGCAGGACGATTCGACATATATGATATTGAGCAAAAATTTCCGTGTTATGAAAACAGGGGAAGAATCGCCGGAGGGATCCGCTGTTGTACTGACCGGGATTTCGGTCCAGAATGCAACAAAAGGGGACTTTGTGGATCTGAACAGCGCTGACGGCTATGAGGAAACAGCTCAAATACTTTCAGAGCTTTCTGAGCAGGACATCGAAAACATAAAAGAAATCGACGTATCCAATACGATGAATATTTCAATTAACTGCAACAATAAATATAAAATACTGATTGGCACGGTTTCGGGCATTGCGTATAAGCTTCAGTTTGCAAAAGAGGTAATGACCAATAACCTGAATTCATCAGACAAGGGCGTTATTGATGTGCGTCAGGAGGGTCAGCTTTCGTTTCGTCCGGACGATGATGTTTACGAGACTTCGTCCGCAAAAAAAGCAACAAGCTCTTCAAGTAAAAAATCGGGAGCTTCTTCAAAAAGCAATAAAAACTCCGCTTCAAGTTCGGATTCGTCAAATTGACTTGAAATTACCGATCTGAATTTGCATAGTTTTCTTAGATTTATTTGAAAATATCTATTGCTATTTTTATAAAAATCTGATAAATTATATTATATAGGACTATATAATAAATAAAATTGCCGGGCTTAATATATCCGTATCCCATTTAGGAGGAAAATCAAGTGAATTTTTCATTGGATAACGAAAACAGAGAGAATGTAAACATTAAGGTCATCGGAGTCGGCGGCGGCGGCGGAAACGCAGTCAATAGAATGATTGACTCAGGAATGTCAAGCGTTGAATTTGTTTGTGTAAACACGGACCAGCAGGTTCTGTTTTCGTCAAACGCTACAAATAAAATCCAAATCGGCGAAAAATTAACAAAAGGTCGCGGCGCGGGAGGAGAACCCGAAAAAGGTCAGCGTGCGGCGGAGGAAAGCCGCGAGGAAATTGCCGCCGCGTTAAAAAACACTCAGATGGTGTTTATCACTGCGGGTATGGGCGGCGGAACGGGAACGGGCGCTGCGCCTGTGCTCGCGGAAATAGCACGAGAACTGGGAATACTTACTATCGGTATTGTAACAAAGCCGTTTGCATTTGAGGGCAGGCGCAGAATGGCGCAGGCCGAATCCGGCATCGCGGAGCTCAGCAAGCAGGTTGACGCGCTTGTGGTTATTCCCAACGAGCGCTTGAAGCTCATATCGGAACAGAAGATCACACTGGCGAATGCCTTTGAAGCTGCGGATAACGTGCTGAAGCAGGGTGTTCAGAGTATATCGGATCTTATAAAAACCCCCGGTCTTGTAAATCTCGACTTTGCAGATATCACATCGGTTATGAAGGATGCAGGCTGCGCTCATATGGGCGTGGGCTCCGCTCAGGGTAAGGATAAGGCGGAGGCCGCTGCTCAGGCGGCTATATCAAGTCCGCTGCTCGAAACCTCAATAAACGGCGCTACCGGCGTTATAATTAACATAACATCTTCGCCTGATGTAGGGCTGGACGAAGTTGACGTTGCGTCTTCAATGATAACTCAGGCTGTTCATCCCGACGCGAACATCATGTGGGGAGCTGTGTTTGACGACAGCATGCAGGATGAAATGCGCATAACCGTTATAGCAACCGGATTTGATTCCGATCCGAACGTTAAAGCGGCTACAGTTCTGTCTTCCGTAGAACAGTCAGAGAACACCTCAAGCGCGGAAGAATCCGATGATGGCTTTGACGATTTGATAAAAATGTTCAGCAACAGAAAATAATATACATATTGCGCAGGTATGCTGCCCCGAAAGGCAGATTTTGCGCAAGACATGGTGATGAATATGAAACGACGTTTTTTGGCGGCGGTCATGGCGCTTTGTATTGTGTTTGGATTTGCGTCCTGCTCGGATAACAACGCCGACAGCACTCCGCTTTACGCTTCTATGGACAGCCTTGACAACTGCAATCATGTTGACGGATATCACACTATCCCCGGCGGTCTTATAAGATTTGTCGGCGGAAACGAGGCGGTTGAACAGCGGTTTACTAGTATTTATCAAAATACTGAAGCGTATAATGTGATTAATTTTATAAAGGTTTTTGATATAAGCAAGGAAAGCTTTACAACTATGGTCAGCAACTACAGCATGCAGCTTAATGAAACGACGCAGTACGATATCGATATCATGTTCAGCGACGACGATAAGGTCATCGACGAATACTTTACAAAAAAATAGCATATTGATTCCCGCTGAGATTGATTTCCGGCGGGATTTTGCATTTTATCGGAATAAGAATATCTATTTGTATTTTATTTTATAATTATACAATATGTAATAATATTTCATAAAGGTAGTTGTGTCTCAGTAACTAAAAGCGGCTGTCAGTCATACCATGCGTTGTTTTACGCTTATCAAAACAAAGATCCGCCGAGATCGTATCGGCGGATCTTTTGTTTGTATCCATGTCATGACTATTTAATAAGCTTTTTTAAATACTTCGGACGGAAAATATTTACATAATACGTTATAAGTCTTGAAAAAGCAATATCGTAAAGCAAAAAGACCGCGTTTCCCGCCGCCCAAAAAGCATAAACCGCATATTTACCGTATTCGCTGAATTCATCGAGCAGTGCGGTCATTCCGAAAATGTATATCATCCCGAAATACGAAATTAAGACGGCGGCGTTAAATACAGCAAACTTTAAAACCCATTCAACTGCGCGGCTTTTTAGTTGTTCAAGCTTGCTTTTTACTATGCCGTAGTATCCGAACAGCATAACGTATAATACGGCGGACTCTTTTGACGGAACCAGTAAAACGGCGAGCAATGCGGTTGCCGCGTAAACTCCGACCGCTTGCTTTGCGCCCAGTTCAATAAGCACCGCCGCGGTGAGCAGCCCTGCGATTGCGGGAAGCGCGTAGTCGGCAAACGGGAACAGCCCGGTCAGAAGCATAAGTACCAAACCGAGTGAAACACAGATTCCGCCGAATGCGATTTTATAAGACGTTTTCATGCAATCAACCGTCCTTAGCAGCAGGAAATCAAGTCGCCGCCCATGCATTCACAGCAACAGTCGGCGCATAAAAGGGAGGAACATACGTCGCACGCGGAACAGCCGTTAGTGCCGCCGTGGGTGTTACGATATGGATTGGAGCCGCCGAAATTGCCTTTTTGTTGGTTTAAAACGCGGTTGTACGCCGCGCGGTATTCGAGATTGGAAGGATCCATTCTGGCGGCGGAGGCAAAGTGGTTTGCCGCGTCGTCCAGCCATCCGCGGGAATGATATACGCTTCCTTTGAGAAAATACCATTCTGCGTTGCGCGAGTTGACGGGGATACCGTCCAGCAGTTCTTCTGCTTCGATGATCCTGTTTTCGCGGATAAGCCGCCTGATATCGGACATGCCGCTGTTTTGACCATAGTTATTATTGTAGGATGAATTTGCGCTTTGACCGTAGGCGGCACCGCCCGCGGTGTTTTTACCGCGCCTTGCATTCATTACCGTATCGAACGCTTCGTTGATTTCCTGCATTTTTTCGGAAGCGACGTCCTGCAAAGGACTGTCTGAGTAATTGTCCGGATGATATTTTTTGGCAAGATTCCGATATGCCTCTTTTATTTCCGCGTCTGAAGCGTTGGGAGAGACCCCTAGTACCTTATACGGATCGTTCATCAACTGTATTTCTCCTTTGATTTTTTGAATATCGCTTCCTGAGTGTTTTTCAGCCCCAGATAAACAATGTTGTCCATTATCGGCTTGAAGCGGTGTATTGTAATAAGCTCATACGCTTTGGCAAGTTCGGTTACAGTGTAGTTTAAAATTTTCTGTGCTTCTTCCGTCATCGCAAAAATCGACGCTTTGTCGGCGGAAGAGGCTTTAAGCTTTACGGCGAACGGGTTGAAACCTCCTGAGGAAACGTCGTCTTCAAAATCGTCGGCGGCGTCGATAAGATAGATCCATCGCCCCAGAAGATACCCGAATCGGAACAAAACGCGTTTTTGCGTTTCGTCGGCAGACAGCGATTCAAAAATGCCGGCCAGAGCGTTCGCGGTCGGATCGGCGGCGAGGTCGATCCCCGCGGAGCCGGAGCTTTCGATTTCATTTTGGCGGCAAAGCTGTGAACTGATTGCACTTTCAAGCTCAGGGTAGCTTTTTGCGGCGCGGCGCTTATAAAAATACGCTGCGGGCTTTACAGCGAGGTATTTGAGCTTTGATATAAAGCCGTTGTCTTTGATGTTGTCGCATATTTTGTGGTAAAAAATAATCATAGCCGCGCTTGCGGAAAGCTTTAATTCTTCGCAGTATTCGACCGATTGTTTCTTTTTCAGCGGATTTGCAGGGCATATTCTGCGCGTAAATCCTGAAAAATCAGGGTTTACGGCAATAGCCAAAACGGCCAGAAATGTGAAATCGTAATTTA
The DNA here is from genome assembly GCA_964536085.1 of uncultured Oscillospiraceae bacterium. Lineage (GTDB taxonomy): Bacteria > Bacillota > Clostridia > Oscillospirales > Ruminococcaceae > CAZHWR01. The sequence goes on along the minus strand of CAZHWR010000032.1, from coordinate 13,447 downwards.
GTGTGAATCTTGCGAACGGACCGAACGTTTTGCCGAGCTGATGGCACAGACCGCAGTATACTGCCTTGTAGGTATCGTATTCGCAAACGCGCATATCCGGCTTGAATGCTTTAACATATCCAAACAATAATTACGACCCCGCTTTGCGCTTATGCATAGATAATGCCCCGTACGCCTCTAAAAAGCGTGCGGACGCTTGATATTCATAATATATTGTAGCTTATTTCAGCTTTGAATATATCATAAAACGTTAAATTAAATATGAACAAAGTAATAACTATATTCATATATTAGCGAGCGGATATTTGTCCGTAAAGCGGCGTATTTATGACATACAGTCGTTATCCGCCGCTTTTTTGAAGCTTGGCAAAATCATTTTTGATTTGTGATAAGGCTTTTTTAAAGCTGATATTTCCGTTTGCAAAGGATAACAGTATTTGTGAAAAATACTTGTTATCCATTTCGGATGGAAGTCCCGGAGTAATATATGCGTATGTTTTATCGGAGTTTATAAATTCCGAAACAGAAACGTTTATCGCCTGGTTTTGCGCTAATTTTTCATAACCGCTGTATGCGGGAACGAGGTACATTGAATCGAGCGTTATGGTTTTTCCTGTGTCGGAGGTATAAAGCCATTTTAAAAAATCAAGCGCCGCAGATATCTGTGCCGACGATGCGTTTTTGTTGATAGCCCAGTACGCGGGCGTCCCGACGCACAGCTTCCCTCCGGGGAATCCTAAAAATGCAAGCTTGTCCGCCGATTCGGTTTTTTCCTCTTTGATGTCGTTTATAACACGGCTGGAGGTTATATAAACCGCCGCGCATTCATTCGCCATTTGACACGCGCCCGATTTGTATCCGCCGTTTACATCGGTGTGCGCGTATTTTTTATTGAGACTTATAAGCTTTTGCAGAGAATCGGATTCATAAATACTGAGCGAGGAGGAGTTTTGAAGCGCGCGTTCGTTTTCGTAATATCCGGAAGCGTTCAGAAGTAACGGCAAAAGATTTGTTATATTGCTTTCGTCCCAGGGGCAGAAAACGCGCTGTAAATCTGGATATTTTTCAGAAAGCTTTCCTGATGCTATAAGCTTATCGAGCTTTTTAACGGCATATGTGAGCGAGGTGATGTCGGTTATGCCGTCGGTATTGATGCCTGCATCGTCGAAAATTTCCTTGTTATATAAAATGCCGCAGCCCTCTATGCCTATCGGTATGCCGTATACCCCGTCTGAATCGGTCACATTGTCGAGCAGATTGTATTTTACGCGTTTTGCCAGTGCGTCGGCTGAAAAATCATACAAATAATCCTTTAGCTCCAGCATGTCGGATGTGCCGCGTATATTGAACAAAACGGGTCGATCGTCGCCCGAAAGAACAGATTGAAGCCGAGTCAGCAGCTTGTCTTCGTCCTCCACACTGTCTAATGATATTTTTATCGCCCGATTATCCTTTAAATAATAATCCACAGCGACTGAAAGTCTGCTTTTAACGCCTGATTCAAAGCACAAAACCGAAAGCGTTTCGATTTTTGCCATACCGCTTTGAACGGCGTTTATCTGCTGTACGCTGCACGCGGAAAACGCAAACGGCAAGGTTAAAATCAGTAAGGCAAAGAGCATGGAGGCAATGAGCTTTTTCATATTGATCGTTCCTTTCTCTGCGCCGAAAAATTGCGCTGATTACAGTCTTGTGTTAATAGTATTGGTAATATTTCGGAAAATACGCGCTTTAGGGTTGCATATAGATGTTTTTTTTGGTATAATGAGCAGGTAAATATAAGCAGAGTAGAGTTTTGCGCGTTAAGTGCCAGCCGAACGGGGAGTTGTCGGAGGGACGAAAAGTTATCTTGCGGTGCAAAATTCGCATCCCGCTGCTGCATAAGACTGCATTTTGTTATCGGCAGAATACTTCCTATGTGGCAAATTTCGGCAAAGGAGGTATCTGCTGTTATGTTTTTAAAGTCTTTTTTTAAAAGCGAGCTCGATAAGCTCGGTATGTCGTTTCGGGAGTTTTCAAACCTGAGATCTCTTACCGCCGCATCAATGATGTTGGCGCTGTTTGTGGTTTTGAGTCTTGTAAACATCCCGCTGTCAATCGTTAATGAAATCCGTCTTACATTTATCCCGCTTGCCGTGGTCGGTATGCTGTTCGGCCCGGCGGTCGGCTTTGCTGTCGGCGCTCTCGGAGATATTTTGGGCTTTTTGGTTCATCCCACCGGGGCGTATTTTCCGGGATTCACACTGAGCACGGCTTTAACAGGCATGATATACGGCTTTGCGTTTTATAAGCGCCGCTACACGGTTGTATCGAACGCCGTGCGGTCGTTTGTTTCAACATTTATAATCTGCTTCGGTATTGAGCTTGTTGTCCAGACCTATTGGCTCCATTTGCTTTACGGAATGCCGTACGCCGCAACATTTTGGGCGAGAGTGGTAAAAACGGTTATCATGTTTTGCATAAAGCTTGTCGTAGTAAGCGGCCTCTACGCCGTTTGCGAGCGTGTGGCTCCGAAAACAAAGATGCATACGTGACAGAATATAAAAATCCGGCGGAATTTCCGCCGGATTTTTGTGTTAATGTTGATTTTTAAATCAGTTCATGATAAAATCAATATATAACATTTTGAATCTTGTTTTTGGAGGCTTTTTTATGGCAGGAGCAAACATAGTATTTATAGATATGTTATTAGTGGCTTTTTTGGCGATCCTTTTTTTCCTTTTGTTGGTAGCTGCAATAATGTATGTTTTTGAGTCGATTGCAATGTTTACCATAGCCAAAAGGCGTAAAATTAAATACTACGGTTTGGCGTGGGTTCCTGTGGCGAACGCATGGCTGTACGGGTGCGTGGCGGATCAGTACGACTACATAACCACAGGCAAAAGGAAAAATGCAAGAACATTGCTTTTAGTGCTTGGAATAGCTATGCTGGTAATAGCTGCTATAGTTATGGCTTTTGCTTTAACAGCAGGCATAAAAGCCGATACGTCATATGCTTTTAATGAGTATAATATGTTTTCCGATTATTATGGCTATAATAATTACAGCGCCGGCGGAGACATAATTGCCGTAGCCGGAATATTGCTGTTTTCGTTCATAATGATGGCTGTTTCGGTTGTCTATATCGTTTTTTTCTACATATCGCTTTATAAGATTTATAAATCGTGTTCGCCTGGAAACGCGGTTGTATTCTTGGTGCTTTCGATATTTTTCTCGGTTACTTTGCCATTTTTCCTCTTTGCAGTCAGAAATAAAGACCTCGGCGTTGTAAATACGGCGCAGGCGGGCTCTTTGCCGCAGCCAAATGTTCAAACGGCGAACGGCGTATCGGTTCAGAGCAATCAAATGTCCGCGGAAGATTCTTTTGCGGCTCAGTCAGCGGATAGTCAGCCCCCGGTAAACGAACCAAAGAGCGCTGACTACAATCCGTATGCCCGTCAAACGCAGGATACGGTACAGCAGGGGAATTTTGAAAATCCGTACAGCACACAGGATATGAATACAAGCTCGGACGAAACGCAGAGCGCACCGTCCGATGAGCCTGATAACAATTAACTCTTTTAGCTTCCTCAGTAATTATCAGAGCTTAAATTTATGCATATAAAAAAGCTTTCTTTGCTCAAAGCAAAGAAAGCTTTTTGCGGTTTTGATATAAAACAAATTTACATGGATAGCGCCGTTTATTCGGGATTTAGTTCCAAAACGGTTTTTGCGAGCAAAACCGCGTCGGAATACTCCGAGAGCGCGCTGCATTCGCGGCGTAAGTCCGCAGCGCCGTTAAGTCCTTTGACGTACCACATGGCGTGCTTGCGCGCCCGGAGCATACCTGATTTCTCGCCTTCGTTTTCGCATATCATCGAGATGTGTTCCAGCATAACGTCCATCCGTTCGCGCACACCGGGGCGCGGGGGAATTTCGCCGGTTTTAAAATAGTGGGAAATTTCTTTGAATATCCACGGATTGCCGTATGCTGCGCGCCCGATCATAACGAGGTCGCAGCCGGTTTTTTCATACATATTTACACAGCTTTTGACATCGCACACGTCGCCGTTGCCGATAACAGGAACGGCGACTGCGTTTTTGACCTGTTTAATAATATCGATATCCGCTTCGCCGGAATAATACTGCGATCGGGTGCGTCCGTGAACTGTTATAGCCGCGGCTCCGCTTTGCTCCATGAGTTTTGCGAACGCCACCGCGTTGACTGAGTTTAAATCCCATCCCTTGCGTATTTTGACCGCAACGGGGATATCCACCGCGTTTGCGACGGCGGACACTATTTTTGCGGCAAGCTCGGGATTTTTCATAAGTGCGCTTCCGCTTCCATTTCCGGCTACTTTCGGAACGGGGCAGCCCATGTTGATATCTATAATGTCAGGGGAAAATCCCGCCGCTATGACGGCGGCGCGGGTCATAAAGTCGGGGTCGTCCCCAAATAGCTGAACACCCATCGGGCGTTCAGACTCGGTCACGCGCAAAAGCTCGGCGGTTTTTCTGTCTGAATAGCAAAGCCCTTTGCTGCTTGCCATCTCGCCGACGACATACGCCGCGCCGAACCGCTTATTCAGCAGTCTGAACGATATGTCTGAAACGGACGCCATAGGCGCGAGAGCCGCCGTGCGCTCGATAACGGTGTTTTTGATTTTTATTGTTTCCAAAGCGTTTGCTCCTTGTGAGGATTTATATTTACAGTTTATATGTTGTTACAGTGCGGCAAATTGTGGTATAATAACTTTAAAGAGGTTATTATACTTGTCTGTCTATCCCTATGGCGTGCGCCTCGCCGCAAAACGCGGCAACCGGCGCATTGTTAACATTAAGATTATAAACGCCGTGCGCAGGTTGTGTCAAGGCGCGGCTAAAAATGAAATATCTTGTAAAAGGAATGATATAAATGAAATTGCTGTGTGTGGACGGCAACAGCATTTTAAACAGGGCGTATTATGGTATACGCGAGCTTTCGGCTAAGGACGGTACGCCGACCAATGCGATTTACGGCTTTTTTAACATACTTGCAAAAAATATCAAAGAAGTTTCGCCTGACGGAATTGTCGTTGCGTTTGACGTTCACGCGCCGACGTTCAGGCACAAGGCGTACGACGGCTACAAGGCAAATCGCAAGGGTATGCCGGATGATTTGTTCGTTCAGATGCCTATAACAAAGGAGCTTCTTTGTTATCTCGGATATCACGTGTGCGAAGCCGAGGGCTACGAAGCGGATGATATTTTGGGCGCGATATCGCACGCTTGCGATATTTCGGGAAACGAGTGCGTTATAGTTACGGGCGACAGGGACAGCTTGCAGCTTGTGCGTGAAAACGTAACCGTGCGCCTTGCGGCTACCAAGGAAACGATTGTTTACACACCTGAAAAAATTGCCGAGGTTTACGGAGTTTCTCCGCAGCAGCTAATTGAGGTCAAGTCGCTCATGGGCGACAGCTCGGACAATATTCCCGGAGTGTCAGGCTGCGGTGAGAAAACGGCGCTCGGACTGATTCAGAAATTCGGCTCGCTCGACGGGGTTTATGAAAACATCGACGACGGATTTATCAAGCCCAAAATGCGTGAGAGGCTGGTTAACGATAAGGAGCAGGCGTATATGTCGCGCTCGCTTGCAGAAATCGTGTTTGACGTTCCGATGGACTTAACGCCCGAGCACTATCTGAACAAACCGTGCGAAAACGCCAAGGCGGCGGGAAGATTTTTACAGCTTGACATGGCGAGCATGCCCACAAAATTCGGGCTGGACGCTTCCGATATAAAAATTGAACCGAATGTCGGCAAGCCGAAGCGCGCGGCTTGCAGTTATAAGGTAGAAACGAACGCAGATTTAGCCAAAGCACGCGAAGCGGTTGAAAAATGCGAACACCTTGATTTTATCTGTGATTTTTCCGGCGGGGAGCTGTCGGGCTTGAAAATCACCGCTAACGGTGTGATTTTCGACTACAATTTCAACATCGCGCAGGCGTTTGAACAGATTGTCTGCGAAAGCGACAAGCCGAAGCGCACTCACGACGCAAAGCCTGTTTACCGTTTCTGTCTTGAACAGGGCTTAAGCATAAAGAATATCGTCATGGACTCTATGCTGGCGGGATATCTGCTCGATTCTTCAAGCACGGATTATTCAATTCAAACTCTGAAATACGCGTACCTTGCGGATTTTGAAACCGAGTGTGAATTGTACGATTCGGCTCTTTTGCCGCCGCTTTGCGACGAGCTTAGTGAACAAATCAGGGAAAAGGATATGCAGTCGCTTTTGCTTGATGTTGAAATACCGTTTTGCGAAGTGCTCGCAAATATGGAGGTCACAGGAGTAAATATTGATAAAGACGGCGTTAACCGCTTCGGAGAGCTTTTAAAGGAGCGGATAGAGGAACTGACGCAGGATATCTACCGTATCGCAGGAGAGGAGTTTAATATAAACTCCACACAGAGTCTTGCAAAAATTCTGTTTGAAAAATTAGGGCTGCCCGCTAAAAAGAAGACAAAAAGCGGATATTCGACCAACGCTCAGGTTTTGGAATCGCTTTTTGACAAGCACCCGATTGTTCCGGACGTGCTCGAATACCGCAAGCTGACAAAGCTTTATTCAACCTATGTCGTAGGGCTGATAAACGAAATCAAGTCGGACGGACGGATTCACTCGGTGTTTAAACAGACCGAAACCAGAACGGGACGGATAAGCTCCACCGAGCCGAATATGCAGAATATCCCCGTCAGGACTGCGCTGGGAAGGGAAATGCGCAAGTTCTTTGTCGCGAAGGACGGCTATATGCTGGTCGACGCGGATTATTCGCAGATTGAGCTAAGAATTTTAGCGGATATGTCCGGCGACAGTGAGATGATAGACGCGTTTAACAGCGGAAAAGATATTCATTCGATGACCGCGTCCAAGGTGTTCAAAATTCCTATAGACGAGCTCCCGCAGGACGTAAGAAGCCGCGCAAAGGCGATAAACTTCGGCATTGTTTACGGTATCGGAGCGTTCAGTCTTGCAAGAAACATAGGCGCGTCGGTGAGCGAGGCGTCGGATTATATCAACGACTATTTCAAAACCTACCGCGGGGTTAAGAAATTTATGGATGAAACGGTGAAAAAGGCGGAGGAAAACGGATATGTTACAACGATGTTCGGTCGCCGCCGCGAGCTTCCCGAGCTCAACGCCAAAAACAGGAATGTGCGTGCGTTCGGCGAGCGGGCGGCTATGAACGCCCCGATTCAGGGAACCGCGGCGGACATTATCAAAATCGCCATGATAAGGGTGTTTAACAGGATAAAAGAGGAATGTTTGGACGCGAAAGTTATTTTGCAGGTCCACGATGAAATAATTCTTGAGGCAAGCGAAAAAGACGCGGATCGCGCACTTAAAATACTCTGTGAAGAGATGGAAAATACGGTAAAGCTTAAAGTCAAACTTGAAGCGCAGGGAGCCGCGGCGAAAAGCTGGTATCTTGCGAAGCAATAGGTAAAACGCCGCTGAAAGGAGAGCCGGGAATGAAAAACGTTTTGATAGTCTGCACGGGGAACACCTGCCGCAGTCCTATGGCGCAGGGAATTTTGGAAAAAATGCTTTGCGGCTGCGAAAAATCGGATGAGTACCGCGTTATAAGCCGCGGAGCCGCTGCGCGCGACGGCGATCCTGTCAGCGAAAACGCGGTTATAGCCTGCTCGGAGCTCGGAGTGGATATTTCCGGTCATACCGCAAAAATTCTCACCGAGGAGGACGTGGTTTCAGCGGATGCGATATTCGTTATGAACGGACGGCTTAAAAGTGCGATAAACGCTGTGTTTCCTAAAAAAAGCGGTTGCATAAAGGTTTTGGACGTAGCGGATCCGTTCGGTCAGAGTCTGGACGTTTACCGCGCGTGCGCAGAAGAGCTTTACGACTATTTTAAAAAGGCGGTCAAGAATGGACTTTGAGATTAAGTCTCTTGCTAGGCGGCATATAAGCGAAGCCGCGCGGATTGAAAAGTGCGTTTTTAAAGACGAGCCCTGGAGCGAATCGGCTTTTTTATCTGAGCTTGATTTGAAAACCGCCGTGGATTTTGCCGCGGTATGCGGCGGGGCTGTCGCGGGGTACATCATTGCTTCAGTCGCCGCAGACGAAGGCTGTATAAACAATTTTGCCGTTTCTCCTGATTTTATCAGGAGGGGAATAGGCTCTGCGCTTTTGAATGCGGCGCTTGCGGAGATGAAAAGCCGCGGAGCGAGCTTGGTCGCGCTGGAGGTAAGGCTATCGAACAAAGCGGCGAAGAAAATATATGAAAAAGCGGGTTTTAAGCCCGTGGGGATTAGAAAGAGATTTTATAAAAATCCCACGGAGGACGCTTGCCTGATGATATTGAAATTTTAGTTGGTCTTGAGGTGATATTTTGAATATACTGGCGTTTGAATCCTCCTGCGACGAAACCGCCGCCGCAATTGTGCGCGATGGCAGGGAGGTTGTAAGCTCGGTCGTGGCGTCTCAAATCGAAGAACACAAAAAATACGGCGGGGTGGTGCCTGAAATAGCTTCGCGCAGACACTGTGAGGATATCGTGTTTGTTTATAAGCAGGCGCTTTCGCAGTCGTGTCTGACGCTTGACGATATCGATGCTGTGGCGGTCACATTTGCTCCGGGGCTTATCGGCGCGCTTTTGGTTGGAGTTAATTTTGCCAAAGGACTAGCAATGGCGACTGGTAAACCGCTCATTCCCGTGCATCACATCCGTTCGCATATAGCCGCGAACTACATAACGCACAAGCAGCTCAAGCCTCCGTTTATCTGCCTTGTTGCGTCCGGCGGTCACAGTCATATCATCGAAGTTCGGGGTTACACCGATTTTAGGGTGATAGGCAGAACGCGGGACGACGCTGCGGGCGAGGCTTACGACAAGGCGGCGCGTTGTCTCAGGTTCCCGTATCCGGGCGGAGTGCATATGGATGCGGCGGCAAAGCTCGGAAACGAAAACGCATTTAAGCTTCCGCATCCGAAAGTCGAAAATAATCCGTATGACTTCAGCTTTTCGGGACTGAAAACTTTTGTAATAAATCTCGTTCACAACAGTGAGCAAAAAGGGCTCGCCGTCAATAAAAACGACGTCGCTGCATCTTTCCAAAAGACGGTTTGCGACGTTTTTAGCGAACGGCTTATGCGAGCGGCGAACGACTTTGGATATGATAAAATTGTCGTCGCGGGCGGGGTATCCGCAAATTCGGGGCTTCGCTCTCGTCTGGAGCGCGATTGTAAAGCGCGCGGGTACGAGCTTTATATGCCGTCGCTCGAATTGTGCGGAGACAATGCCGCAATGGTCGCAAGTCAGGGCTATTACGAGTTCAAAGCGGGAAAAACGGCTGATTTGACTTTAAATGCAACTGCGTCTTTGCCAGTTGATTTTGATTGACAGCGAGTTGCGAGTGCTAAAAAGAGCTGTGAGCAGTTTATTGTTGAACGCACCGGATAAAAATAAAAACGCCGCAAAGCAGGTTGACCTGCTTTGCGGCGTTTAACTGCCGTATTATTGGATTTACGCGCTTTCTATCCGGTCGATAATATAAGACAGTACGTCGTCGCGGTTGATGTTAAGAACAAATGCAAACTCGTCGTAAAGCACCTTTTCAGCTTCTTTGAGCAGGCGTTCGTCGCTTATATGAAGCTTTTTGCCGATCTGCTTTTGATTCTGCTGATGAAGATATAGCGTTTTGATAAGCTTTACGATTTTTGTTCTGTCGCCTCCGGAAATGATTTCCTTGTATTTTTCCTTTCGTTCGTTGTCGTTTTCGATCCAGATTATTTCGTTGTCCGGCATAGATTCAATTATATCGAGAATTTCATCCTTGGAGAGTATTCTCCGCATTTTTGCCGTAAGAATTTCGTTTTTTACGGGTACGAATATTTTTGAGTTTTTTTCAAACACAGGAACTAAAACGTAGTATTGAATAACATCCGATTTAAACTTCTTTTCGGCTATTTCGGAAATCTCGCAAATTCCCTGCATACCGTATGAGACAATATTGCCTACGTTAAACATGATAATGATACTCCTTTGAATCATGAAAATTGGGTTTATTGCTTCATAATATAATCATAACATATTTTTCACAAAAATGTCATAGTCAAAATCACTAAAACGATAAAATTTTTATTATACTGTTTTGGCGTTAAAAATGCAATAGTAAGTTGTAAATTATATGATTTTATTTGCGAATAGGTTGACTGTCCGTGTACACAGGAATATAATTTTAAAGTCAAAATAAAAGACTTGCCCATATTTTGGTCAAGTCCAGTGCTGATAACGGGTGAGAAAATGAAAAGCAAATACAAGGGCGTGTTTTATATAATACTTTCGGCGGCTTTTTTTGCGCTGATGTCGACGTTTATCAAGCTTGCGGGTGACGTTCCGTTTATTGAAAAGAGCATTTTCAGAAATGCGGTTGCGATGGTTTTTGCCGCGCTGGTGCTTATTAAGGATAAAGCCAAAGTGAAGCCGAAAAAGGGCGATATAAAATATCTGTTGCTGCGCGCTGCTTTCGGGACGCTGGGGATAGTCTGTAATTTTTATGCTGTAGACAAGCTCGTGCTTTCCGATGCGTCGATGCTAAACAAGATGTCGCCGTTTTTTGCAGTGGTGTTTTCGTATTTTCTGCTGAAAGAAAAGGCGTCGCCCTTGCAATGGCTGGCTGTTATAGGCGCATTTGTCGGCAGCCTGTTTATTTTAAAGCCGAGCTTTCAGAATATGGATCTTATACCGTCCCTGATTGGATTTATCGGCGGATTGGGAGCCGGCGCGGCATATACGTTTGTTCGTATTTTGGGAAACCGCGGTATTAAGGGACCGTTTGTGGTGATGTTTTTTTCGGCGTTTTCCTGCCTGATTTTGCTGCCGTTCATGCTACTCGACTTCAAACCGCTGACTGCTTTCCAGTTTGCAATGCTTTTATGCTGCGGTCTCGCCGCTGCCGGAGGGCAGTTTTCAATCACCGCGGCGTATATGCACGCTCCGGCAAAGGAAATATCCGTTTACGATTACTCGCAGATAATTTTCACAACGCTGATAAGCTTTTTCCTGTTCGGTCAAACGCCGGATATATTAAGCTTTATCGGATATTTTGTAATTGTCGCCATGGCGGTGATTATGTTTGTGTATAACAACGGATATCTTAAAAAGAAAAACAATGCCGATTGATATATGAATAGAAACAAAATAAGCGAACCCTTATCGGCTCGCTTTAGCGTGTCGACAAAGTCGACAACGCTTTTGGACGGGACAACCGAATCGCTGCGGCTTTTACAAAGCCTTGCTCTCTTGTTTTCCCGCCAATACCACCCTTTCTCTTGCAAAACCGCTTATTCAATCGGTTTTGCGCTTTAAGGTGCAAAATCGCGGCGCATGTCCGCGATTTTGATTATTTAAAACTTCTGTATAACTATACAGCGTAAGTTATACTTTTTCTACAGACTGAAGCGAGCCTTTATCGGCTCGCTTATTTTTGAATACTCTTGTTGTTTGTCCGCCCGAGGATATAATCCGTGGAAACGCGGTAATAATCCGCGAGCCGAATCAGATGTTCGAGCGGAATAGTCTGAAAGCCCCGCTCGTAGCGGGAGTAAACCGTCTGCTGTATATCGAGCAGCTCGGCGACGGCAGTTTGGGTGAGATCGCAGTCCTCGCGCAGATCCCGAAGCCGCTGAAAGTACATAAAACCACCTCGGCTTTAGTATTTATCCGTACTATTGACTTTATCACAGTAAGGTGGTATACTGATGAAAATAGCACTAAAGAGTACTATAAGGGGAGATATTGATGAAAAAATTTATCAGCATGGCTTTGGTATTTGCAATGGCGTTCTCGCTTGCCTGCGGGCTTGATTTGTCCGTATCGGCGGCAGGAAACAATGACTTTTCGTATACCTTGCTCGATGACGGCACGGCGGAGATTACGAGTTATTCGGGAAGTGCCGCCGAATTGGAAATCCCGTCGGAATTAGATGGGTATGCGGTTACAAGTATAGGTGATGGGGCGTTTGAGGATTGCATCAGCCTAACAAGCATAACAATTCCAGACAGCGTGACAAGTATAGGTTATGGGGCGTTTGAGGATTGCATCAGCCTGACAAGCATAACAATCCCCGACAGCGTGACAAGTATAGGCGTTCGGGCGTTTGATTATTGCACCAGCCTAACAAGCATAACAATCCCCGACAGCGTTACAAGTATAGGTGATGGGGCGTTTCAGTATTGCTACAGCCTGACAAGCATAACAATCCCCGACAGCGTTATAAGCATAGGCGTATGTGCGTTTAGAGGTTGCAAAAGCATTGAAAGTGTAACAATTCCCGACAGCATTACAAGCATAGGCGATAGCGCGTTTAATTATTGCACAAGTCTTGGAAGCGTAACAATCCCAGACAGCGTCACAAGCATAGGCGGTTTTGCGTTTTCTGATTGCACAAGCCTTAAAAGCGTTACAATTCTAAACGGCGTTACAAGTATAGGCGAAGGTGCGTTCGATTCTTGCGACAGCCTTGAAAGCGTAACAATTCCCGACAGTGTGACAAGTATAGGCGAAGGTGCATTTTATTGTTGCTTCAGCCTGACTGACGTATATTACAGCGGCTCGGAAGAACAGTGGAAAAAGATTGATATCGGTAAAGATAACGAGCCTCTCACAAACGCGGCGATTCATTATAACCCGACCGACCCGACTGATCCGACCGATCCGACCGATCCGACCGATCCGACTGACCCGACTGACCCGACTGACCCGACCGATCCGACCGACCCGACTGACCCGACTGACCCGACCGATCCGACCGACCCGACTGCTCCGACCGACCCGACCGACCCGACTGATCCGACCGATCCGACTGATCCGACCGACAAGTATTATAAATATGAAATCCTCGACGACGGCACTGCGGAGATAACAAAATATTCTGGAAGCGCCGCCGTATTGGAAATCCCGTCGGAAATCGATGGGTATAAGGTTACAAGTATAGGCGGTTTTGCGTTTTATGAGTGTACAAGCCTTGAAAGCGTAACAATTCCCGACAGTGTGACAAGCATAGGCGATGGGACGTTTGAATATTGCTACAGTCTTAAAAGCATAGTGATTCCAAAAAGCGTTACAAGTATAGGCGATAGCGCGTTTTATTCTTGCGACAGCTTTGTAAGCATAGCAATTCCAGACAGCGTGACAAGTATAGGCGGTTGGGCGTTTGAGGGTTGCACCAGTCTGACAAGCGTAACAATTCCAGACAGCGTGACAAGTATAGGTAATGGGGCGTTTGATTATTGCACCAGCCTGAAAGACGTATATTACAGTGGCTCGGAGGAACAGTGGAACAATATTAATATTTATGATTATAATGGGTGCCTCACGAACGCAACGATTCATTATAATTCAGTTGCGCCAACCGACCCGACCGACCCGACCGACCCGACCGACCCGACCGACTCGACCGACCC
>CAZHWR010000031.1:0-20950 GCA_964536085.1 uncultured Oscillospiraceae bacterium | reverse complement strand
TTTGAGAGAAAAATTGAAAACCTGCAGTAAAGTGTTACGCTTTTGTTACGCTCGGCATAAAAAAAGACCCCGATAGCCCTGATTTTACAAGGCTTTCGGGGTTTCTTGTCGTTATTCCCACTCGATTGTTGCGGGGGGTTTGGTGGTGATGTCGTAGACGATTCTGTTTATCATTTTGACCTCGTTTATGATTCGGCTACTCACCTTTTCCAACACCTCATACGGTATTCTGGCGAAGTCCGCGGTCATAAAATCGGTGGTGGTAACGCCCCTTAACGCGAGCGTGTAGTCGTATGTTCTGCCGTCGCCCATAACGCCGACCGATCTCATCGACGTTAAAACCGCGAAATACTGGTGAATACTGCGGTCAAGACCCGCCGCGGCGATTTCCTCGCGGAATATGTAATCAGCGTCGCGCAGGATATCAAGCTTTTCCTTTGTGATGTCGCCTATGACGCGGATGGCAAGTCCCGGGCCCGGGAACGGCTGCCTCCACACAAGATAATCCGCGAGCCCCAGCTCGGTGCCGAGAGCGCGCACTTCGTCTTTAAACAACAGTCTCAAGGGTTCGATAATCTCTTTAAAATCCACATAGTCCGGGAGCCCGCCGACGTTGTGGTGGCTTTTTATAACTGCCGCGTCGCCTGTACCCGATTCGATAACGTCGGGGTAAATCGTTCCCTGAACAAGATAATCGACGCTTCCGATTTTTTTGCCCTCGTCCTCAAAAACACGGATGAACTCCTCGCCGATGATTTTTCGCTTGGTTTCGGGGTCTGAAACACCCGCCAGCTTATCCAAAAACCGCTTTTCGGCGTTTACGCGGATAAAATTAACGTCCCACTTTGCAAACGCGGCTTCGACCTCGTCGCCCTCGTTTTTTCTCATAAGTCCGTGGTCGACGAATATGCAGGTCAGCTGATTGCCTACCGCTTTTGACAGTAGCGCCGCCGCGACAGACGAATCGACTCCGCCCGACAGAGCTAAAAGCACCTTGCCGTCTCCGACTTTTTCCCGTATCTCAGCCACGGCGGTTTTCGCGTAGTCGCGCATCGTCCAGTCGCCCAAAGCGCCGCAAACCTCGTAAAGAAAATTGCGGAGCATTTTAACGCCGTTTTCGGTGTGCATAACCTCGGGGTGGAACTGAGTCGCGTATATTTTGCGCTCAGGCGACTCCATAGCCGCGCAGGGACAGCCGTCGGAATGGGCGGTGATTATAAAGCCGTCGGGCACGCGGTCGATATGATCGGTGTGGCTCATCCATGATATACCGTTTTCGGAAAGCCCCTTGAACAGCAGGGAGGAGGTGTCATATTCAGTCGCGGTCTTGCCGTATTCGGATTTGTTTTGGGCGGAGCATACATGCCCGCCGAGAGTGTATGCGATAAGCTGTGAGCCGTAGCAGATACCGAGTATAGGTATGCCGAGTGAAAAAATGTCCTTCGTTATATGAGGCGAGCTTTCGTCAAAAACGCTGTTCGGACCGCCGGTGAAGATAATACCCGCGGGTGCGAGCTTTTTTATTTCCTCAACAGGCGTTTTATACGATTTTACCTCGCAGTATACGTTGCATTCTCTGACGCGGCGTGCGATAAGCTGATTATACTGACCTCCGAAGTCCAGCACAATAACCGTTTGATGAGCCATTTTACCATACCTTTCAGCACTGTCTAATACGATTGCGTATCAGGCTTATTTTATACACATTTATTTTGCCATTATTCGAGTTAAATTTCAAGGCAATTATAGTTTTTTTTAAAATTTGGTTATAATATGCGCCGATAATGCAAAAATATATACAAAACAGCTATAAATAACAATGCAATGCAGTAAAACGAGAGGATGTTATAAATGATAAAAAGAATAACGGTGGGTGCGCTTGCGGCGGCGGTTTTAACAACGTCGCTGTCGGTTTCGGGAACCGCAGGGCAAAATACCCCGCCAAAGGCTCAGGACGTACAGATTCAGACCTCCGAGGGAATAGCGGTTTCGGGCAGCGTGCCTGTGTACGATGCGGAGTCGGACGCTGTGCGCGCGGTTGTTGTGAGCGCGCCTTTAAAGGGTGAGCTTGAATTTACAAACGGCGTCGAATACACCTATACGCCGTTTGGCAATCAAACGGGCAAGGACAGCTTCACCTGCGTTTTCACCGATTCAAATGGAGCGTCGGGAAATACAATAACAGGGGAGATAACGATTGAGCCGGCGGCAAAAACAGTGTATGCGGACATGAAAAATAATCCGTCCAATTACAGCGCTCTGAAGCTGTGTGAAAAGAAGATCATGACAGCGCAGAAAATAGGGGACACGTATTTGTTTTACCCTGACAAAAAGGTGACTAAGGGCGAATTTATTCTGATGGTTTTGGCGGCGGTGGGCGAAACAGAGTTTTCCGCGTGCGTAAACACAAAGCTTGAAAACGATTCGGACATTCCGCTGTGGTTAAAGCCCGCGGTGAAAAGAGCTATGGAGCTTGGCATTATAAAATCCAAAACATTTGATACCGATTCCACTCTGACAAGGGCGTATGCCGCCGTGCTTGTAAACCGCGCGGCGAGAATTGAGGACGTGAAATCCTATACGGTCAGCTTTTCGGACGCTTACAGTATTCCCGAATATGCGGCGCAGGCGTATATAAATCTCGCGGCGTATAAAATGCTTGATTTGTACGACAACAAGGCGCATCCGAACGTCGATTTAAAGCGCTCGACCGCCGCCGATATGATATGGCAGCTTTATAAGCTTGTTTCGACGGAGCAGGTTAAATGAAAACCAGGCTGGTAGCGGTTTTTTTCGCAAGCGCCATGCTGTTCGGGGGACTGTACGCGCGGCTTTTGTATCTGTCGCAGCAGTCGCCTCTTGCTGCGGCGGCAAAAAGCCAGACAAGCGTTTCGCTCACTGTTTCGCACACCCGCGCGGGAATATATGACTGCAAAATGACGCACATCGTCAACAAGGGCTCAACGCGCATGGCGGCGGTGTTCCCGCTGCCTGAAAATATGGCGGCGGTCAAAACAGCCGCCGGCGAGCAGTACACAGAGGATGAGCTTATGGAGTTTTATTCCGAGTCGCGGCCGTTCACAATATCGGTGGACGAAGATTTTTCCGCCGAGGGGGTTTTGTTTTTCGACGTTCCCGAAAGATATCAAGACGAGCAGACGGCGGCGCATATCGTAGGGTGCGTGGATTCTGACGGAAGCGGGAGTTCGGGAATAGAGAGCTCATATGATGATTTTTTAGACGGTCATGCGGTCGAGCAGACGGTGAGCTATTCAGTCAACGGCACGGGAGAGCTTTTAAAGGGCGAGTCGGCGAGCATATCATCGTCGGGTGAAAAAAATGCCGGAGTGGTTTTGACAATCGATTCCGCGGTTCAGAGTATCGTTGAATCGGTGGGAAAGCGGTATATCGACAATGGCGCGGTGGTAGTGATGGATCCAAAGACCGGGGATATAAAGGCGATGGCTTCGTTTCCGTCGTTTTCGCAGAACGCGCTTGAAAAAAGCGTGAAAGACACTGAAAACACCCCGATGATAAACCGCGCGCTGTCGGCGTATGCAGTCGGGTCGACATTTAAAATCTGCACCGCGGCGGCGGCGCTCGAATCGGGTATTAGTGAAATCTGGTACAAATGCACGGGCAAAATCGATGTGAACGGCCAGGAGTTTTCCTGCCATGAACAGGGCGGTCACGGCACTCTTTCGATGAAGCTGGCAATGGCAAATTCCTGCAATACGTACTTTATTAAGCTCGGGCTTATGCTCGACAGGGCAAAATTCAGGAACACGGCGGCCGATATGTCGTTCGGGAAAAGCTATCGGCTCGCGGCTTCGATTACTTCCGATGCGGGGACGTTGCCTTCGCAAAGCGAGCTAGGCAATTCCGCAGAGGTGGCAAACCTCGCATTCGGGCAGGGAAAGCTCGCCGCGATTCCGCTCCAGGTCACATTGATGACCTGCTGCGTTATAAACGGCGGGCAGCTCGTTTATCCCCGCCTTGTTATGGGTACAACCACAGACGGCAAGGCGTTGGAGGAAAACGAGGCCAAAGCGCCGATGAACGTTTTGAGCGAAAGCACGGCGCAAACAATTAAGGAATTTCTCGATTACGACGTTATGAATACAGAAAATCAGTATGCCCGTCCGCTTACAGTTTCCGCAGGGGGAAAGACTGCGACTGCTCAGACGGGAGTATTTGAAAACGGCGTGGAAAAGCTGAACACATGGTTTACAGGGTATTTTCCCGCCGAGGACCCGCAGTATGCGGTGACGGTGTTATGCGAAAACGGAACATGGGGAAACACGTCCGCGGCTCCCGTTTTTCAAAAAATCGCGGATAGAGTGACGGCGCTTGAGGAGGAAGAAAATGACGCTGATTAAGCTTGAAAACGCAACAAAGGTTTACAAAATAGGAGACAGCAGGGTTTTTGCAATGAACGGAATCGACCTTGAAATCCAAAAAGAGGAATTTGTGGCGATAGTCGGGAAATCGGGTTCGGGCAAATCAACTCTTATGAACATGATAGGATGCTTGGACGGTTTGACTCGGGGCGAATATTATCTGAACGGACAAAGGGTCAAGAAGCTCAGCGACAAAAAGCTTTCCAGAATCAGAAGCCGCGAGATAGGTTTTATCTTTCAGGGCTTCAATCTTATTCCCACCCTTACGGCGATTGAAAATGTCGAGCTTCCGCTGACCTACAGGCGGTATTCGCGCGATAACCGCCGTAAAATCTGCGCCGCCGCGCTCAGAAGCGTTGGGCTTTCGGGCAGGGAACAGCATCTGCCGAGCGAGCTTTCGGGCGGGCAGCAACAGCGCGTTGCGATAGCGAGGGCGATAGCCGCCTCGCCGCCGATAATACTGGCGGACGAGCCCACGGGAAATCTCGATTCCGGCTCGGGCGCGGACGTTATGGCGCTGCTCCGCGAGCTAAACTCGCTCGGGCGCACGATAGTGCTGATAACGCACGACAATCAGACTGCCGCCTCGGCGAAAAGAATTGTCAGAATCGCGGACGGCAAAATAGTTGAGGATTCGGGTGCGGGAAGCCTGGCGGGTTGATTGCCTTTGCGGTGTGTGATACAATGTTAGCGTTAAATAACGTATAACGGTCAGTCGCCGCGGAGGGCTTAAATGCAGAATTTATCGAACATCAACACTACAAAAGACATTTTAAAAAGGCACGGCTTTGAGTTTTCCAAGTCGCTCGGGCAGAATTTCTTAATAAACCCGGGAATCTGCCCGAAGATAGCAAAGCTCGGAGGTGCGTCCGCGGGGTGCGGCGTGATAGAGATAGGAACGGGTATCGGAGTTTTGTCTTCAGAGCTTTGCAAGCGTGCGGACAAGGTGGTCGCCGTCGAGATCGACGGGCGGCTGATGCCCGTTTTGGATGAAACAATGGCGGAGTTTTCAAATTTCAAGGTGATAAACGAGGACGTTTTAAAGGTCGATTTAAAAAAGCTGATTGCGGATGAGTTTGCAGGTATGCCCGTCTTTGTGTGCGCGAATCTTCCGTACTACATAACCTCACCGATAATAATGTCGCTTTTGGAATCGCGCATACCTGTAGAGGCGATAACGGTCATGGTGCAAAAGGAAGCGGCAAAGCGGATATGCGCTCTGCCCGCAACGCGCAACGTGGGCGCAGTGAGCATTGCGGTGAGATATTTTTCCGAGCCGAAGCTGTTGTTCTCGGTTTCCCGCGGAAGCTTCATGCCCGCGCCCAACGTTGATTCTGCGGTGATACGGCTTGACGTGAGGCGGAGCACGCCCGACGGCGTGGACAGCGAGGAGTTTTTTTTCAAATTTGTCCGCGCGGCGTTTTCCCAGCGCAGGAAAACGCTGGTGAATTCGGTTTCAAACGGATTGGGAGCGGGCAAAGCCGCTGTATCCGAGGCGCTGATCAATGCAAATATCCCCGCGACCGCGCGTGCGGAGCAGCTCACGATGGAGCAGTTTATCGCCGCCGCAAACAGCCTGAACGCAAGGCTTGGGTGATTTTTCGGCGCATTAGAATATATAATGTCGTGTTTTTGCATTTATTGCCCTGTATTTTCACTTGTTATATACAATCTGTACAATTATAATTAAACTGGGATGTTGAATTATGTTTATAATTTAAAAGATGTATATAACGTGAAACGTATTATGGCATGGCTGCTTTCAGCGTCGATATGGATGGGGATGCTGGGAGGTATTCCCGCCTCGACCGCCGGAGGCTTTCAAACCAATCTTGATAATCTGCGCGGCTTGCAGGGATCATGGACCGAGCAAAGCGACGGTCTGCGCGCCGTCGGAAGCGGCGACTGCTTTGCCATGTCCGACACTGTTGCTGATGATTTTATTTACGAAGCGGACGTGACGATAAGCACTACCGGAGCCGCGTTGCTTGTGTTCCGCCCGAACGAAACCGGCTCGCAGGCGTATGTTGCGAATGTGGATTTAAGCCGCGGCGACGCACGGCTGTTCAAATTTTCCGCACAGGAGCGTCCGAATTAGGGAGCTACACTCTGCCCGACAAGACTCAAAAGGAATACGCCCTGCGCGTTGAGGCGATAGAAAGCGACATCCGTTTTTATGTAAACGGCGTGCTGTCGGCAAGCGCGTCCGACGAAACCTATTCGTCCGGGCGGCTGGGGCTTTTGATATGGAGCAGCGATTCTGTTTTCCGAAACGTAAACTACATTCCGATTGACGCGTCCGACCTTCCGAAATTGACGGGCTTGAGATCGAGGGCGCGCCTGACGCGCTGTATTTTGACGAATCGATTTCTGATTTTAACGTGCGTCTGCCGCATGCATCCGATTCGCTGCGGCTTCGCCCTGCGGTCGCCGACGCACAAGCATTACGGTTTCAGCAAGTGTGAACGGCGAATACGTTTTGACCGGCCAGAGCGTAAACAACGGAGAGGTTTCCCCGGAAATACCGCTTGCCGTAGGAGTTACAGAGGTTGATCTGACGCTTGAAAAGAGCGGAGTCAGCTTGAATAAAACGGTGACTGTCCGCCGTGAAGCGCCTGTGTTGGGAAATTTAAACTCGGACGGCGTTTTTACAAAAGAGGACGCGGACATTCTTTCTGATATAATAAGCGGAGCAAAGCTTCCCGATAAATTTGAATCGGCGCTCGCCGATCTAAACGGCGACGGCAGTATTGACACAGAGGAGGAAACTATCTATGCTAGAGCAGAAAATCGCGGACGACGCGAAAGCAGAAAAACGGCTTAAATACGAAGACATCGTCGGCAAAATGACCGATTTGCAGTCGCTCGCGCAACCGGTAACCGAGGGCGAGCGTTCCGCCGAAAGCACTTCGTACGACCGCCGCTCGCGCTATGACGAGGCGACCGGCAAATACATAGAATGGGGCGCTAACGACGATTGGGGAACACAATTTGAGACAACTTCGGACGGCGGAAAGATATTAGCGGACATAAAAGGCGCGGGAGCGATAGTCCGCATATGGTCGGCCCAGCCGAAAACGGGGCATGTTAAAATTTTCATCGACGGCGAATCAGAACCCGCTCTCGATATGCCGTTTATTAACTACTTCGGCGGCGGCTTCCCGTTTAATTTAAACTCGATGGCGTATGAATCGGGGCGCGGCATGAACTGCTATGTTCCGATTACATATTCAAGCTCCTGCAAGGTCGTCGCGTATGACGACTGGGGAAAATATTTCCACATCGGATATATAAGCTATCCTGAAAGCACATCGGTCGAGCCGTTTTCTCTGCCGCTATCGGCTAACGGTCAGCGCGCGCTTCTGGAGACCGACAGGCGCTTTTCGGGCGAGCCCGGAGCGGCGGCGGACGCGTATGACGACAAAACCACCGCGGAAAAAACAGTAACGGTGCCTGTGGGAGGAAAAGCAGAGCTGCTCAACGCGTCCGGCGCGGGCGCGGTTGTTGGGATAACCGCGCGTTTAAACGGACTTGAAAACGAGGGAGACGACTGGGAGGCGCTCGCGGCGCTTGCGGTGTCCGCCAAATGGGACTCAGAACTGACATCGTCGGTTTTCACAACGCTCGGCGGATTTTTCGGAAGCATCTGCGGCGTTAACGAATATTCGGGGCTTCCGCTCGGTGTTAAGGCGGACGGCACAATGTATGCTGACTGGTATATGCCGTATTCGGACGGCGCGCTGCTCACGCTGCAAAACGACGGCGACCGCGACTACAGCGTTACTTACAGCGTTTCGACTGTGTCGCTGGATAAATCCGAAGCGGACGGGCTGCTCAGATTCCATGCAAAGTGGACGCGCCTTGAAGACCCTGACAAATCCTCCGACCGCTGGCCGGATTCGGAGTTTTTGAACATCAAAGGAACAAGCGGACGGTTTGTCGGAACATCCCTGCACGTGTATAAGCAAATCGGTACAGGCGACCCCGATTACAATCCCGATTGGTGGTGGGGCGAGGGCGATGAAAAATTCTTCGTCGACTCGGAAAAATTTCCCTCCTGGTTCGGCACTGGGTGCGAGGACTATTTCGGATATGCATGGAGCAGCCCGCAGACGTTCAGCAAGCCTTACAACAGCCAGCCATTTACAAACGGAGGTATGTTCGGTATCGGAAACCGCCTGAACAATCGATTTCACATTATCGACAGCGTGCCGTTTAACGAGTCGTTCAGCGCGAATCTTGAAAAATACCACCGCGACGGCTATGCGAACATGGTGCTGACGAGCTACTGGTATCAGGAAAAAGGCACGACAGACGGTTACGGCGAGGCATCGTACCAACAGCGCACCGAATATTATGAAAGCCCTTATCCCTCCGCTACGCTCTTTTACGAAGGCGAGGATATGAAAATCATCGAATGCTCCGAGTCGCAGAAGGCTGAAACGCAGGAGATGTCCGTTTTCGGGAACGGCTGGTCAAATTCGAGTCAGCTTATCTTTAAAGCGGGGCAGGGAGGATATATAAAGCTTTATATAAACGCGCCCGAAACCGCGGATTACGATTTAACGGCGGTATTCACAAAGGCGGGCGACTTCGGTATCGCGCAGCATTATATCGACGGGTTTAAGGTCGGGAACGCCGTTGACCTTTATAATAACGGAGTTATCCGTTCGGATGAAACAACGCTCGGGTCGGTACGGCTTTCAAAAGGACTGCATGTGCTCGAGGTGCAAATGAACGGCAAAAATTCCGCCTCAAGCGGATATTATTACGGGCTTGACTGCTTAACGCTCACCAAAACAGAATAAAAGGTTCGGATAACCTGCGTGGGCGACGGCATAACCTACGGCGAGCTTTGCAACTACGGCGCACAGGACTCAAAAAGATATCCCCGCGCAGCTGCAGACCATCCCGGGCGACGGATACGTCGTGAACAATTTCGGCGTAAACGGAGCTACGATGATGAGCCAGACGCGCAGCCAGGAAACACCGTATATACTAAAGCCCGAGTATGAGCAGAGCTTGAAATCCCAGCCGGATATAGTCATAATCTTGCTCGGCACCAACGACGCGTCCGACGACGATACAAACCGCGGAAATCCCGCGCTTATAGATACTTATTACAAGCAGTGTGCGCTTGATATGATAAAAAGCCTATCAGGAGCTCGAAAGCAATCCCGCGGTTTATATCGCCACCTCGGCGACCTGCTACAGACCCACCGATCAGCCCGCTGAAATAGAAAATAAAATCGTTCCTCTGCAAAATGAAGCGACCGCTGAAACAGGCTGTACGGTAATAGATATCCACGAGGAGACAAAGGGAATAAGCGAACTGTTCCCGGATAGTCTCCATCCGAACAGCCAGGGTTACGCAATTATAGCAGGCGTTATGTGCGCGGAAATTATCACGGGCAAAACCACAACGCCTGCTCAGATTGAGCTTGCAAAGGCTTATGCCAACGCAGTAAAGCTCAGCGAGCAAAGCGGTTACACCGACGACAGTTATACGGAGCTTTCCGCGGCGCTCGACGAAACAAAGGCTGTGTTTGCCAAGCTTGACGATATGACCGACGAACAGATATCGGAAAAGGCGGATAAAATGAACGAAGCGGCAGGCGGGCTTGTTAAAACCTCGTCAAAAAGAATAACAAGGGGCGCCGCACAAAACGGCATAGCCTGCGCTTACGGCACGGCGTTTGAAAATCTCAGTCTGCCCGAAACAGTCAGCGTTACGCTGGCGGACGGCACTGTTACCGAGTGCGCCGTCGAATGGAACGGCTCGGGCTATAGCCCGAATCTGTCAGGCGTGTATATGATAACGGGAACGCTTATCACCGTGTCGCCTGCGAACGCCGCTGACCGCACCGTGAAATGGAGCTCGTCCAATCCGAAGACGGCAACGGTGAACGCAAACGGCAGAATGACGGCAAAATCCGCGGGCAAAGCCGTGATAACGGCCGCGGCAGCGGACGGCTCGGACGTTAAAGCGTCGGTAAAGGTCGTCAAAGGCGGCAGAGTGGAGTATGACGGAATAACGTTTTACAAGGTAAAGCTAAACGGCTGCTGTTACTGGGTGAATAAAAACTATTTGACAAAGTGAAGATAAAAACGAACCCGCCGGGCAGGACAATCCCTACCCGGCGGGTTTTTTGTTTGTGGGGTTTATTAAAGTTTTCAGAAATTTTTCAAAAAAATGGTGTTTTTATGCTGTGGTAATAGAACAAATGAAAAGGTTGAACATAATGAAAAAGCGCAGGGCAACGATTAATTAGCTGCTCTGCGCTTTTTAGTTTTGTGCAAGATCGAATCGAATAACAATAGTTTTATCAACAATTGATAATCTAAAGCTAAATGAGTTCGACTGCGTGTCGTTTGGTACGCCGGAAGGGATTCGAACCCCCGACCTTTTGGTTCGTAGCCAAACACTCTATCCAACTGAGCTACCGGCGCGTACACGCTTGTTTCAAGCGTTCCATAGTATAATATCACAATGAGTGGGGCTTGTCAAGCGTTTATAAATTAAATTAAATATCAGTTGCGGCATCTGTTTGCGCGGACATTTTACAGCGTCGAAAAGGACGTTGTAAGGCTTGCGGATTTTTTTGGCGCTTCGGTATAAATATAACGCTATATTGTTGTCAGGACCGACTTTTACTTCAAAAACCGGGCTTACGCCTTGTGCTCCGATAAAAGCGAGCGTTTTATGTCCCACAGCTTTTTTGACAGATCGACGTAATATGTGTGGGGATTTTCAAACCGCAGGACTTCATCCCACAGCTTTTCTATCTGATGCCTGCAATAGCTTTGGATATCTGTTATTGAAGGCGGCGAGTAAACAAGCTCGCCGTTTTTGAATATCGGAACGAGCAGCTCCTTTGCGCTGAAATTTTCGAGGGTTTTGGTTTTCCAGACGGCGTTTTCATCGAAGATAGTGAGCGGCTCGTTCGAGTCTATCCGTTCGTCGTGAACGCACAGTAAATCGGCGGTCGCCTTGCCGCTTTCGTTGTCAAAAAGCCTGTATACCTTTTTAAAATGCGGATTGGTGATTTTTGAAACATTTTCGCTCAGCTTTATTTTCGGGACTATTTTGCCGTTTGATTCGACCGCCGTAAGCTTGTAAACGCAGCCGAAAACAGGATGACTGGAAGCGGTTATAAGCCGCTCGCCGACTCCGAAGGTGTCGATTTGCGCGTTTTGCATCAAAAGGTCGCGGATCAGGTATTCGTCGAGTGAATTTGAAGCGACGATTTTGCAGCTTTGAAGCCCCGCATCGTCGAGCATTCTGCGCGCTTTTTTTGAAAGATAGGCGATGTCGCCCGAATCAAGACGTATACCGAAGCTTTTTATTCCTTTCGGGACGAGGACTTCTTTGAACACCCGTATCGCATTCGGCACACCGCTTTTCAGCGTGTTGTAGGTGTCAACCAGCAGTGTGGCGTTGGTGGGGTAGAGCTCGCAGTAGGTTTTAAACGCTTCATATTCGTTCGGAAACATCTGAATCCAAGAGTGCGCCATCGTTCCGCCCGCGGGAACGGAGTAAAGCTTGTCGGTCAGGGTGCAGGCGGTGCCCGCGCAGCCGCCGATAAAGGCAGCCCGCGCGCCGTCGACCGCGGCGCTTGCTCCCTGCGCCCGCCGTGAGCCGAACTCCAGTACGCGTCTGCCGTTTGCGGCGCGGACGATCCTGTTTGCTTTTGTGGCGATGAGCGACTGATGATTTACGGTAAGCAGTAAAAAGGTTTCGATAAGCTGTGCTTCACATGCCCGCGCACGAATGGTAATAATAGGCTCGCGCGGAAAAACGGGCGTACCCTCGGGAACAGCGTAGATATCCCCCGTGAATTTAAAATCGGCGAGATATTTTAAAAATTCCTCACAGAACAGCTTTTTGCCGCGCAAAAACTCGATGTCGCGCTCGGTAAAGCGGAGGTTTTTAATATAGTCTATAAGCTGCTCAAGTCCGGCGGCAATGGCGAAGCCTCCGCCGTCGGGTATCGAGCGGAAAAATACGTCGAAATAGGTTATCCTGTCGCGCAGACCGCTTTTTAAATAGCCGTTTGACATGGTTAGCTCATAATAATCGCAGAGCATTGCAAGATTTCGGTCATTCATGATTGTTACAGCCCCTTTTATGTTTAAGGTTAGTGTTATTATACCATGAGCGCAAAGCGCTGCATGGTATAATCGGCGATTGCGCCGGTTGCCGCGCCCAAAGCGGCGAGGCGCACGCTATAGAAATAAAAAGTATAATGACCTCTCTTGAGGTTATTATACCCATTTTATCCGATTATCGGGGTTTTGTAAAGCACAGGCGGCCGCATGGGTTGCAAAGCTTGTCGTATATATGGTATAATTGTTAAAAAGAGTTGTTATAATTGCTTATTTTGTGGCGTGCGCTTCGCTACGCGGTTCGGCGTATGCTTCGCCGTGGACTCAGTCTTAAACGTAATTCTAATCCGCACGGCGCAGCCGCTTCGGAGGTGTTTATCTTATGCAAAGAAGAGATAAAATAAATTATTATCTGGATATAGCCCAAACGGTTTTAGAGCGGGGTACCTGTCTGCGCCGCAACTACGGCGCTATTATAGTCAAGGACGACGAAATTATATCGACAGGATATGTCGGCGCGCCGCGCGGACGAGCCAACTGCTCCGATCTCGGTTACTGCACGCGTGAAAAGATGAATATCCCGCGCGGCGAGCGGTACGAGCTCTGCCGCAGCGTTCATGCAGAGACGAACGCAATAATATCGGCTTCGCGCTCCAGAACAATAGGCGCAACGCTGTATCTGGTCGGCAGGGACGAAGCGACGGGCGAGCTTGTGAAAGACGCTAATCCCTGCGCCATGTGCAAGCGGCTGATAATCAATGCGGGCATAAAAACAGTCATAATCAGGAATACAAAGACTGAGTTTACAAATGTTTCGGTATATGACTGGATTGAAAACGATGAATCGCTCGAAGGTAAAAAAGGCTATTGATATTAACAGCGTGCGCGGCAAATTTGCCGTGCACGCTGTTTTTGTTTTTATTTATGCTCCGCGCCGCAGATAAGTCCGCGGTCGGCGTCGACAGTCACAGTGTGACCGCTTTTTAAAAGCTTGGTCGCGTTCTGCGCGCCGACTATAACGGGAATATCGAGCGCGAGCCCGACAACGGCGGCGTGGCTTTGCATTCCCATAACCTCGGTGACGATTCCCGACGCGCGCTTTATTATCGGCAGCAGCTTGTTGGTCGTCTGCGGGATAACAAGGATATCGTCCGTTTTAAAATTGGCGAGCGCCTCCTCCTCTGTTTCGCATACGCACAGGTTGCCGCAGACTGTGCCGTGCGTAACGCCGGAGCCGGAAACAAGGATGTTTCCCACAACATGCACCTTGAGCATGTTTGTAGTCCCGGTAACGCCAAGCGGGATACCCGCGGTTATGACGGTGAGGTCGCCGTCCTTTAAAAGCTTTCGGTCTATAGCCGCCTTGACGGAGGATTCAAACAGCTCGTCGGTCGAGTTCTTTTCCTCCATCAGAATCGGGATAACGCCCCACGACAGATTAAGCTGTCTGCGCGCGCTTTCGCTCGTGGTGCAGGAAATTATAGGGGAAAGCGGACGGTATTTGCTTATCATGCGGGCGGTCTGACCTGTTTTGGTAACTGTTATAATAGCCGAAGCGCCCATATCGTGCGCGGTGGTGACCGTGGCGTGGCTTATAGCGTTGGTGACATTGGGGGCGGAGTTCACCCTGTAGTTATTGAACCGCTTGACGTAATCTATGTCGCGCTCGGTGCGCTCGGCAATCTGAGACATCGTTTTGAGCGCTTCGACAGGATATTTTCCCGCGGCTGTTTCTCCCGAAAGCATTATGGCGGAGGTGCCGTCATAAATCGCGTTTGCGACGTCGGTGGTTTCCGCGCGCGTCGGACGCGGGTGCGACATCATCGAATCGAGCATCTGCGTCGCCGTTATGACCTGCCTGCCGTAGCGGTAGCCCTTTTGAATCAGCATCTTCTGCAAAACGGGGATTTCCTCCAGCGGTATTTCAACTCCCATGTCGCCGCGCGCGACCATAATACCGTCCGCAACGCGCAGGATGTCGTCGATGTTTTCAACGCCGTCCGAGTTTTCGATTTTCGCGATTATCCTTATGTGGTGGTGCGAATGCTTGTTGATTATATCGCGCACCTGCGTTACGTCGTTTGCACAGCGCACAAACGACGCAGCGATAAAATCAAAGCCCAGCTTGCAGCCGAATATGATGTCCTCTTCGTCCTTTTTGCTCACATACGGCATGGAAAGACGCACGCCCGGCAGGTTTACTCCCTTGCGGTTGCCGACAGTTCCGCCGTTTACAATTTTGCAGTGTATGTCTGTTCCGTCGATTTTTTCGGCGGTGAGCTCGATAAGTCCGTCGTCGATCAGTATGCGCTGACCGGCGCTTATGTCCTGCGGAAGCTCTTTGTAATTTACGGAAATGACCTTTTCATCGCCGAGAATCTCGTTTGTGGTAAGTATCAGGTCTTTGCCCTGCTTAAGCTCGGCGGAATCGTTTTTCAAAAGTCCTGTCCGTATTTCCGGACCTTTTGTGTCGAGCAGGGTGGCTATAGGAAGGTCAAGCTCGGTCCTTATGCGTACGATTTCTTCAAACCGTGCGGCGTGCTCTTCGTGAGTCTGATGCGAAAAATTAAACCGCGCTACGTCCATACCGTTTAGGATAAGCTGCTTTACAACGCCTTCCTTGTCGGTAGATGGTCCGAGCGTACAGATTATTTTGGTCTTTCTCATATTTGTGATAGTTCCTTTCTTACTTAACCGTTTTGTTCCAAATCAGACTGAAATTAAATCCGATTATCAAAAATCAAAAATTACCTGTTTATCATTATATAATTAAAATGTCAAATAGTCCATATTGCGAGGAAAATTTTACATAGGTATTACACATCGCCCGCTGCGTTATCGGCAAATCGGCAGGACTGCGCGGTATTTTTGCAGACAAAGTATTTTTTATGTAAACATTCTGAGAATATCAAGGCTTCATCAGCAAATTGCACAAACAAAAACAAAAAGATTTGTAGCGTGGTTCGCTTGATGAAAAGACATAAATAAGATATTATTAAAGTACACTGGATAATTATAGCCCGTAATGGCATTTAAACTATTGTTAAAAGGAGTTGGAGCATTTGTTTAAAAGAATTTTAAGCGGAATTATTTCGGCGGCAATGGTTGTTTCAGCCGCTTGGACGGGATCATTCGCATTTGCCGCACCTTTGGCGCAAGCGGATACGTCCGTTGTAAATTTGCGCAGAGTCGCCGAGGATTCAGGAGATACTTACATCGTCAATAAAGGCGATGCGTGGTACTATAAGCGCGACACGGCGGGAAGTTCATGGAAGAACAACGGGTTTTTGACCGATCCCGACTGGTCTCAGGGTATAA
Organism: uncultured Oscillospiraceae bacterium; assembly: GCA_964536085.1. Taxonomy (GTDB): domain Bacteria; phylum Bacillota; class Clostridia; order Oscillospirales; family Ruminococcaceae; genus CAZHWR01. The sequence continues at coordinate 5,126 of CAZHWR010000031.1, read as the reverse complement.
CGCCTATCGGCTACGGCTACACTACGCCCGCGCTCGGAACCGACATGGCTAAGGGTGAAGGCTCGGCGAACGTTTACCTGCAAAAAACGTTCACGCTCGATTCGATAACAAACATTAAATCGGTGCTTATAAATATCGACGCGGACGACTATGCAAAAGTATACCTCAACGGAACGCAGATTTATTATAAGACGACTGATTCGGACGTCAACAAAAACGTCACGGCGGTTTACCCCGACGAAGACGGACAGGGCGGTTCATCAGGAAATGTTTACCTTTCTTCGACCGCGCTGAAAACGGGTGAAAACATTATAAGCGTCGACCTTATCAACGCTACTCAAACAAGCTCGGATCTGTATTTCGATATGGCTTTTGCCGTTTCGACCAACGATCCGACGACTTCCTCCGACTCAAGCTTTTATGAAAAGCTCATGGTCACTCCGGGAGAAGACGAATCCAAGCTGAATTTCTCATGGTATGCATATTCGGACGACCCGGTTATCGACTATTATGTAAACGCGGATTATAACGACAGTCAATATTGCACTCAGGCAGGCCAGGACGGCGGCGGATTTTATTTTAACGACGGCAATACGAAAACGGTTTATAAGCTGCCGCTTGATAAAAGCAATGCCGTAAAGGGAATCGTTGCGGTTGACGTTGCGCAGAACTACACCGTTGAGCTTTCTTCGGACGGCACGAATTATACCCAGGTCGCTGTGGCCCCGAACGGAGCCGGAGTTGCGGAAATGGGCAAGGAGAACCGCGCGGTTTTGACGTTCGTTATCAGCGATTATATTGCGGCGGACAGTGACTGTCTTTACGTTAGAATCGGAGACCAGACCACGGCAAACGGCTGGGGCGGCTGTATTTATAACGTTAAGGTTTCCTATCTTGACTCCGACGGCGACAACGTGGGCGATATTATCGACGGAATTGCCGACGCTCTGGTCCAAATCGTAAAGATTTCTGAGCTTTCGGGCGGAGAAATGCCCGAAATTACCGATGAAAACACCTTTGAGGGCTTCACCTCCGACGCAGTTTCAGGTTATACTTCAAATAAGGTCGTATGTGACGTTGAGCTGAATACCGAATATGCTTACAGAATAGGTCAGAACTCGACCGGAGAATGGAGCAGTGTGTATTACACCTCCACCCAAAACGCAGGCAGCGATTATAGCTTCATTTACGTCGGCGATGCTCAGCTCGGAGCAGGCTCGCTTTCCTCAGATACCGAAAGATGGTTAGACACTATGAACAAAGCTCAGGAAGCAGTTCCCGACGCGTCGTTTATTTTGTCTGCCGGCGATCAGGTAAACACCGGCTCAAACGAAAACGAATACGCTTCGCTCACCGATGCGGAACAGCTTCAATCCACCCCGTTTGTGCCTGCAATAGGAAATCACGACGCAAACGATATCAACTGGACTTATCATTATAACGTTCCCAATGTTACCGAAAACGGCAAAACCGGAGCTGGAACCGACTATTATTTCTTCTACGGCGAAACGGTGTTCGTTGTATTGAACGGTAATAATTCGAGCGCTGCCGAGCATAAAGATACTATTGATCAGGCGATCAACGCATACAAAGAAGCAAACGGCGGTAATGAGCCGCGCTGGAAGATAGCGCTCATGCATCAGGATATCTACGGATCGGGTCAGCAGCACTCGATGAAGGTTTCGATGGTAAACTTCAGAAAGGCTATGTATCCCGTATTTGACGAATATGAATTTGACGTTGTTTTAACAGGTCACGACCACACATATACCCGTTCCTACATTATGAAGGGTAATATCGCGCAGAAGGATTCCTACACCGGAGCGGACGGGCAGTATGTTGACCCGGACGGAACGCTTTACATAACGGCCAACTCCTCGTCCGGCAGCAAATATTATCCGCTTTGCCCTGTACGCGGAACGTATGTCGATGTCAGGAATCAGTACAATGTTCCGTCGTATTCGTCGATTTCAATAACCGACAATGAGTTTACTATAAAAACTTACCGCACCGATACAAACGAGATTTACGACGAATGCACAGTCGCGAAAGATGCTACAAACGACGATCTTGCGCAGGTTATTGAGGAAGCCGAAGCGGTCGAAGATCCGTCCGGTGAGCTCACAAGCGCCATAGAGGCTGCCAAAGCGCTCGGCGACGCTACATCGGCAGAGGAAAAAACTCAGGCGTTTGAAGCGTTAAACAACAATATCCCCAGAGCGGAGATCCACGACGGAGCCGATATCACTTCGTTTAAGATTGGTGACCGCGAGGGAACGATAACCGAAGTCCTTACTTATGGTGATAAACAGGCTGACGGAACTTATAAATATGACAATGAGATAATCAATCTTGAGGATACGGTTCCTGTTACTGGTACTATAACCCTTAAGGTGCCCAACGATACCGATTTGACGACGGTTGTACCTGATATTGAGGTTTCCGAGGGCGCAACATATTCGTTTAACAAAACGAGCTTTGTGGGAGCGGTTGTGTGCACGGTGACCTCCGAGCGCGGCAATCTGGAGCATAAGTATACGATAACCGTTTCAAAAGAGGCGGATTACTCAACACTCAGCGCTGTTATCGCCCAGGCGGAGGCGCTTAATGCTGCTGATTATACGGCGACCAGCATGAAGGCTGTTACCGACGCACTCAAAACGGCTAAAGCGCTTATTGAAAACCGAAGCACGTCTCAGACCAGCGTTGACAATGCAAGGATTAAGCTGTCAAACGCGATAAATGCGCTGGTTAAAAATACAACGAATACCGGTTCGGGAAGCACGGGAACAACCACCACTCCCGCGGTTACAAACGGCACAGCTACGGTAAACGGCAAAACAGTGCTGTACGTCACCGGCAAGCAGGTCACGGGCACAAAGGTAGTAACTGTTTCGGGCAAGACATATGCTGTAGTAGGCGGATATGTTAAGACAGGCAAAAAGCAGGTCGTTAAGATAAAAAGCTTATACTACATCGTCAATAAGCTCGGAGTAGTACAGAAAGGCACAAAGAACAAGCTTATCAAGGTGGGAACAAAATCCTACGTTGTCAATAAAAACGGAGTAGTTCAGAGAAAAGCAAGCGGAAATAAGCTTGTCAAGGTCGGAACTAAGTCGTATATAGTTAATAAGCTGGGCGTTGTGCAGAAAGGTACAAAGAACAAGCTTGTCAAGATTGGCAAGAAAGCCTATATTGTCAATAAGAAAGGCGTAATACAGAAGAACAAGAAGTCGATAAAGGTCGGCAAAAAGACCTACAAGACCAACAAAAAAGGCGTTGCAACGCTGAAAAAGTAACACTCCTTAATAAAAGCAAAGAAAAAAGGGCGCGGAATAATCCGCGCCCTTTTTATGCGGGCATTTATTTTTCATCCATAATCCATAACCGATTTTATAAGTACGTTTATCCCTATCGAATGTCGTGATTTAATAAAAACTTACTAAAAATAAACATTTATAGGTCATTTATAATTATTACACAATAAGCTACTTGTGTTTTGACAATTTTTGTGATAAAATTATATTAAGCATATACCGATAAATTAATGTAAAAAGGAGTTGTTAAAATGAGAATCCAAAAACGTATTCTCGCGATTGCGGTATCGTTGGCGTGTGCTTTTTCAGCGTTTCCTGCGATGTCTTTTGCGGCCGAGTCTGATATCCCTGTATTGGGTGAGGCGGCAAATGACGAAACTGTGCTTTCCTATGTAAACTTTGCGGAAGAGCTTCCTGACGGAGTTGAAAACCAGGGCGTTGAGATTACCGACGGCATTGCTACGTTTACCGGCGGCACAACTGACGCATCAGCTATTGTTTTTCCTGAAAGTGTAACCGAGGAAATTACAAAAGCCGAAACTGTAGTTGTAGAGTTTGTTCTTAATTTGAATACAATTTATGAGCATGGGATTATAGCTTCAGTTGGAACGACGTCTAGCTCTCACACTCATATAATTATAGGAACACGAAAAAATGATGAATACGGCACGGCGTTCAAAACGCACGACAGCGCTACAGCGAATACCGCTACTGTCGGAGAGTGGACCAAAGTAAGATATGAGATTACAAGAACTACCGGAAAAATATATGTGAACGACGAGCTTGTCGGCGATTATACAGAAAGCACAAATCTTAGTGATATCACTGGGCAGTTCACATTCGGACGTTATACCGTCGACGATTGGAAAGACAGCGGTCTTGAAGGTGATGTGACAGAAATCCGCATAAGTGTAAAGGGTACATATCAGCCTCCTACTTATCCTACAGAGCCGTCTGTTGTGCAGACAATTGAAATAGGTGAAGACTGGCCGGCCGGCAGCGGTGATTACTATTATGATAAAGTGTTTGCCGACTTAGCTCCCGGAGTATATAAGATTGCTTATTGTGTAAGTGATGTCGATATCACTACCAATTACCAAACAAGAGTCAGTCCGAGAGTGACTTATAACGGTGCAGACGAACACAGATGCTGGGTCGACTTCCGTTATCAGCCGTATGATGATTCAGACAGCATACAAACGCAGATCGACGAAAACGGTCTTTCAAACAATATAATATTTATTGCAGTGGTAAATGTTCCAGAGGGCTATAATACCATTGCCGCAGGCGCGTTTATGGAGACCGGTCTGGGCGGAACGCTTGATGAAATTGTGCTTGCGACTGCTGATTATAACTTTAACCATTACGTTGGTTATGACTGGGCGTTGGAAAAGGCAAACACCGCAGACTTTAATGAAGATGCCGGCGGACTTTTAAAGGTCGAGGACGACGAGTGGACACCATCGACAAGAGGATCTTTTGACACATCGCTTGCTTCGGTAACAGTAGATGGAGTCGAGGCTGCAATTAACGGCAGCACCATTACAGTAGAAGTGGATAAAGCGGCAGAGCATACAGTTTCTGTTATTGTTAATGACGGCAGATCCGACTGCGTTATATCCGATGATTTAACTACAATAACCGTAACTGCTGAGGATGGAACAGTTCAGGTTTATAGCCTTGTCATAAAAGAAAAGTCTGATGACAACACAGGCTCGACCACCACTCCCGCGGTTACAAACGGCACGGCTACGGTAAACGGCAAGACGGTGCTGTATGTAAACGGTAAGCAGGTCACGGGCACAAAGG
>CAZHWR010000030.1:0-22043 GCA_964536085.1 uncultured Oscillospiraceae bacterium | reverse complement strand
TTGTGCCTTTCTGTACTACTCCGAGCTTATTGACTATATAGTATACGCTTTTTATTTTAACGACCTGCTTTTTGCCTGTCTTAACATAGCCGCCTACTACAGCGTATGTTTTGCCCGATACGGTTACTACCTTTGTGCCCGTGACCTGCTTACCGTTTACATACAGTACCGTCTTGCCGTTTACCATAGCCGTACCGTTTGTAACCGCGGGAGTGGTGGTTGCAGCGGTAACCGTTACCTTACAAACCGCCGTGACAGAAGATCCGTCGTTTGCCCAAACAGTTATATAAGCGGTTCCGGGAGCAATAGCTGTAATCAAACCGTCAGAACGCCCTACAGCAACATTTTCATTGCTGCTTATGAATCTAAACGGATTGTCTACTTCAATATTCGTCAGAACTCCATCAACATACGAAACAGCTAAAATCTCCTTTGATTCACCGACTTTAAGCGAGATCGAAGAACTGGAAAGCACAATCGACGTTGTGCTCTTTTTCAAAGCCGCAACAGCTTTTGTAAGTTCATCGAGCGCCGCGTCTACCGCCTCCTGAATCGCGTTCGCGTCGCCGTTAACGCTTTTTGCTTCGGCAAGCTTTTCGGCAAACACCGTGTAGGTTGCGGTTGTATATTTATCGGAGGTATAAGCAGTTTCATATTCCTCAATCGCCGCTGAAAGCTCGGATTTATCGACAGAGCCTGTGAACTCGAAATAATCCAGATTTGAAACAAACGGCGTGGAGGTATTGGTATCCGCCCGCAGCACAACATACACCGTGTGCTTTCCTGTGACAGTTTTCGTCACCTGAGCTGTTGCGGTTTTGTATACGCCCCACGACGAATCGGTCGCTGCAAGGTTAACTGTCGCAATCAAATCACCGTCTACCGAATCCAGCCTGAACTCCGCCCTTGCGTTAGCTCCGCAGCGCCCGGAATTGTTCGCATAATTGACCGAAACCGATTTTAATCCCGCGCCTGCAAAATTAATGTCGGCATAAGAAATCCACGCGCCGTCAAATGTCCCGCCTATATTGGTTCCCGTAGCTCCGCTCTCGGTTTTTAAAACATCCGAATGATATGGGTTTGTGCCGGACGACCAGGATGTGTAATCCTCTGCTTCGACTTTTCCGTAACCGCCCGCTTCCGTAAACTCGACCTCATACAAGCGGCAGACAACCGATGACGAAACGGACGATGTAAATACAATATACAGGTCCTGAAGCCCGGTCAAAACACTCGGGTCAGAGAAATAGACCTTGTACGACGAGGATGTTCCCGTCCATTTTGAATCGGTATACGGCAAAACAATAGTTTTAAGCACTTCACCCGTCGCGCTGCCCTTTCTTATCTCAATGCCTGCGTCCGCAGCAGAGGTTGATGAAGATTTTTCATATCTGATTGTAACAGCCGCGACGCCGTTGGTTCCGAAATCACGCGCATTATAGGATACATACGAGCCGTCCTTTGCGTTTACAATATATTTGCTTCCCGCGCTGCAGCTTGAATAGGAGTCCGCCGCGGAGCCAAGCAGAACGTCAAACGCACTGGCTTTCTGCGCAAGCGCAATATACGCAGAATATAACGCCTCATAAGAATTTATATAATCATCGTCGGAGGCGGTTGTGCTTGCAAGCATTTCATTGGCCGATGCAAGCGCAGTTGATACCGCACTGTAGGTTTTAGACGTATAATCGTTTTCGTTGAGTGCCGAAACAGTATCGACAAGCTCCTGAAGGCGCGCTTTTTGATCCGTATTAAAGTCCAGAACCAACGCATTCAGATTTGCTTTATATGAGTTTACAACCTCACTGGAGGTCAAATTTGCAAAAGCGCTGTCGGTGAAATCGATTGCGAGGTCGTCAACGTCGACGTCGTGGTTCACCGCCGCCCCCGTAAACGAAAGCGCCGCTTCAGTATCTGAGACTTTCACGATATGCGCGGTCAAGCCATCCGGCAGATTTGAAACGACCACCTTGCCGGATGCGGCCATGTCTTCCCCGTCGCTTCCCAAGAATGACGCGCCGTTTGTCGCGGTTATTGTAACTGTATCCGCAATTGTACCGTCGTTCGCCGCCGATTCGCTTACAGAAGTTTTCGAATAATCAAGCGACGGCTCGCTTAAATAATCTGAAACCGACATGCCGTTCAAATCATCTACCGACGGAACAGACTGACCGTCCTCCGCCCAGGTTGACGGCTCGCTTCCCATGGTAAATTCCAAAACGCCGCCGCGGGCAATCTCGGAATAATCAATCCACGAACGGTTGAATTCCTTGCCGTTCAGCGTTGCCGACTGTATATAGAAGTTCTTGGAAGAAACTCCGTTCGCCTTTATTGTGAATGTTTTTCCGTTTCCTAAATCTATGGAAGTCTCTTCAAAGAAAGGAGAAGTTATCTGATAGGTCGTGTCGCCCGGGGTCATGGGATAAAGTCCCATTGCCGCGGCAACAAAGTTACCCGCCATTGTTCCGCAATCGTCATCCATGGTTTCCATAAAGCCGTACGGATCGAGCTTATAAGCGTAAACAGGCTTTTGGTTGTTTGTTTCGGCGGTGTTATTTCGTCCTGTTCCGCTGTAACGGTTCCATGTCGCCTTTGTGTATATCTGGCGCGTCCAATACTGGGTCAGACTGGGCTTGCCCGCGACATTGAACATATAGGGAGTCTGCAAATCTATTTCATTTGTATTTGAATGCAAAACTGCGTTTTGCAGTTCGGAATATGAAGCGTTGTCGGAAACGTTCATTCCGTACAGATATTTCATGTAGTTTAGTAAATTTTCCTTGCCGAGCGCTTCATCTCCGCCGCCCATCAAGCGCATAAGGCCGGAAATATCATAGGAATCCCACAGGCTGTACTGCCACAGCGTTCCCTGATATCCGCTGTATTCGTACTGCTCCGCTTTGTTGTTCATATCGCTTGCGGAGGCGTTTGAATCGCGCCAGCTTCCGTCGTCGTTTTTTGGCCAAAGTATGCTTATTTTGTCGGTTAAGGTCGCGCCGTTTTTAACGTACGATTTTGTAAGCGCGTCTTTGCGGAAAAGATTGCGGTAGTTGAGCGCACGGGCGGAATATGCCGCCGTGTCGGACGTTTTGCCCAAAAATCTCGCTATAAGCGAAATCGCCCAGTCGTCATACGAATATTCAACCGTATTGCCGACATTGCCCGAATAATATCCGCGGTTTAGATTGTCGCTTCCCCAGTAGCCGTCCGAAAGAGTTTTGAATCTTTCAAACGCTTCTTCAAGATTGTCGATATCGGTAAAGCCCTTTGCAACGCCGTCCGCCAAAAGTGCGACCGCATGCTCCGCGCGGACGGTGGGAACGGTGTTGGTTGAAAGGCTGTTGCCGTAAAGATTGCCGACTCCGTATTGGGCGAGATTGGCAATCGATTTTATCTGATCCTTGTAAATGTCGGGAGCAACGAGACCCAAAACGGGGTACTTTCTGAAATCGTCCCACAAAGACCATGAATCATAATAGGTGTAATCATCCGCCGTCTTAACAAGCGAGGAATTTACCCTGTAAGTGTTGTCGCTGCTGGTGGCGTTCACGGGAGTTGTGAACATGTGATACAAATGGGTGTAGAAAAGGATTTTAAGACGTTCATCCTCTTCGGCTTCTGTAAGCTCCGCCTGCTCCGCCATCGAGCCGCCCGAGGAATAAACATTCGTGTCGGGAGTGTTGCCCGCTTGTTTATAAAACGACTCATAGACCTCATCGTACTTTTTCTCCAGGTCGTCCCTGTCGGCCGTTTTTATTGAAACGCGGCTTAAAATTTCGTTCCACTGAGCTTTGGCGTCTGCACGGACAGAATCAAAGTCCCATGTGGACATTCTTGATTCCAGGTCGCGCTTTGCCTGCTCCTCGCTGATGGTCGACATCGCAACCTTGAGCATGACCTAACCGCCGTCTTCCACATTAAAATGCAGAACTGCGCCTATGTCTGAACCCGAACGCAGGGTCGTATCGTCCAAAACGGCGTTCGCTGATCCCCATGTTTTAACCGAATCAGCGGCGATATTGGCTTCAGCATAGTAGTAAAGCTGATATGTAGTTTTATTTCCGACTGTTCTCGCCTGAATCGAGCCCTGGATATAGGTTTTTCCGCCGGAGGTTTTAACAGTAATCGTCGAGCTTCTTCCGATGCGCTGATTGTAGCCGTAGCCCAAATCCAAAACAAGCGAAGCGTCGCCCGCCGTCGGGAAGGTGTACCTGTGCAGTCCCACGTTGTTATTGGTAGTCATCTCGGCATTGATTTTTCCGATCGACGTGTTGCTTGTACCTGCGCCTGTTTTAGGCGTCAGCTCTACCTGATAATATCCCGGCTCGGCAGATTCTGAATTATGAGAATATGTCTGTGCTTTTTGAAGGTCGGTCGGCTCTTTGGTGGTTTGAATATAAGTCGGTGTCACGAGCAGGTCTCCGCCCGCTCCGTTTCCGCCGACGCCCTCGACACGAGTGTGCGAAAATCCGCTTATCAAAAGCTTTGAATAGTCGTAGCCTGCGTGATCGTTATCATCGTGCGGATATGTATCCGGTGAAAGCTTAACAAGCCCCGACGGAGTTATCGCACCGGGGAAAAGCTGACCGCCGTCCACGTCAGTCCCGACGAAGGTGTTAACGTACTGAGTGTAGTCCTCTTCAGCCGAAGCGGACGCTTCCGAATCCGCCGCTGCCGCATCGCCTGAAAGCGCAAGCGCCGACATCGGCACAGCCGAAAAGGCAATCGCCGCAGACATGCAAAACGCCGCCGCGCGCTTGCCAAAAAGCCGTAATTTCATCAAACCTCAATCCTTTCGTTATAAATGACAATTATAGCAAAATAATTCATGCTGATATATAGTTTATTATAGCATTTCATAATTGCCGTTTCAATAAATCCGAGGTAAAATTAAAGCAAAAACAGCGCAATGAACAATCTCTGAGTAAAAAAATTGTGCATATAGAAACAAGAGCTTGCAGAGTATGGAAATAAGGAAAAAATATATGTTTAAAATCGGGTATTATCTCTTACTGCAATTTTCGGTTTATAAACAAGAGCAGCGTTTTTCCGCTGGGAAAACGCTGCTCTTGTTATTAGCAACATTAAAATCCGATTATCCGTGCAAAATCCGCGTTTATCTTTTCCTCCATTTCCTTTGCAAGTGCTTTTGTTTTTCCTGTCGTCGTACAGTAAGCTTTCATTTTAGGCTCTGTGCCCGACGGACGCAAAATTATGCTTGCGCCTTCTTCAAGACGATACTCCAGAACGTCCGACTTCGGAAGCTGAATAGCAGAGATTTCTCCCGTTTCAATATCAAGCCTTTTAGACAGCAAATAATCGCAGAATACCGTCACCTTTAATCCGCCGATACTTTCGGGGCGGTTTTCGCGCAGCGTTTTCATTGTTTTTGCCATAAGCTCCATGCCGCTTGCTCCCTCGCACACAAAGCTCTTCTGCGAATGAAGGTAAACGCCGTAGGTATTATAAATATTTTCGAGTGCCGAAAGCACGCTTATCCCTTTCAGCTTATAGTACGAAGCCATCTCGCATATCAGCATACCCGCGACCACCGCGTCTTTATCCCGCACGTAGGTTCCGGCGAGGTATCCGTAGCTTTCCTCGAATCCAAACACATACCGGTTTTCCTCGCCTTTTTTCTCCAGAAAGCCTATCTGCTCGCCGATGTATTTAAATCCGGTAAGCACGTTTATAAGCTCCACACCGTATTTAGCGCAGATTTTTGTTATGATATCGCTCGATACGATAGTTTTGACCGCTATCGGAGCTTCAGGCATCGTTCCCTTTTCAAGTCTCTGCGAACAGATATACTCAAGCAGTAAGGCTCCCACCTCGTTGCCGGATATCAAAACATATTCGCCGTTTTCATCCGGCACGGCGATTCCCACGCGGTCGGAATCGGGATCGGTAGCCAGCAAAAGGTCGGCCTTTATTTTGCGGCTTAATTTAAGTCCCAAATCGAGCGCCTCGGAAATTTCGGGATTCGGGAACGGACAGGTCGGAAAATTGCCGTCCGGCATTTCCTGCTCAGGAACTACAGTCACATCCGACGCACCCATAATATCGAGCACGCGGCGCACCGGCTTATTGCCTGTTCCGTTGAGCGGCGTATACACAATTTTAAGCCCCGCTTTTCCTATTGCGTCGGGATTTATCGACTGCGCCGTTACGTTTTTGTAATACTCCTCGATAACGCTGTCGTCAATAACGCTTATAAGCCCGTCCTTGACCGCTTGGTCATAGTCAGTAAGCTTAACGCCTTCAAAAATATCCGTAGAGTTGATATTAGCCATGACTGTATCCGCCGCCTCGGCTGTCATTTGGCAGCCGTCCGCGCCGTACGCCTTATATCCGTTATATTTTGCGGGATTGTGGCTCGCCGTAACCATAACACCCGCGCTGCACTCCAAGCTTCTAACTGCAAACGACAGGCAGGGTGTGGGCATAAGCTCCTTATAAATATGCGCTTTTATACCGTTCGCCGCAAAAACCCTCGCCGCTTCGCACGCAAACAGTTCGGATTTGTTCCTGCTGTCGCGGCTTATCGCAACGCTCGGATTTTTAAAATTGTCAAGCAGATATTTTGCCATACCCTGCGTAGCCTTGCGGACGGTGTAAATATTCATGCGGTTTGTACCCGCGCCCAAAACTCCCCTTATTCCGCCGGTGCCGAATTCAAGCTCGCGGTAAAATCTGTCGTTTATCGCGTCGGGGTCGTCTTTGATCTGTTCTAATTCCTCGGTCAGATCTTTGTCGTCCAGTTCGCGTCCTGCCCATTCATTATAAAGCTCCTGTTGTGTCATTTTTCAATCCATTCCTTTCGTATGACAAAAGCGGCTTTTAAAGCCTCTTTGTATTAGTTCTGAATTTCGACGAACCTGATCCGCTGTTATCAACAGTATATCATATATTCCGCCGTTTTCCAATGTATAATATCATTTTTATTTCCTACATTTACAATCTTTTATATACAAAAAAATCCCGTTGTGATATAATCATAAAGTAACAAACGGCAAAGGCGGATGTTTAATGAAAGCAAAAATCAAATTATCAGTATTTATAATCACCCTGCTGTTGGCAATAGGCGCGGTCATTTGGGGCATAACCTCGTTTGTGGATTTAAAATCAGCTACATTTAAGGGAACAATAACCAGCGTTCAGCTTGTCAACAACGACAACGGAGTTGGCGTCGCCGCCGCAATCATAGTGGTGAGGGACGACGAAGGCGCCAAGATTTTCGAGCTTAACTCCTCGAGCGAGCTTATAAGCATCGACGGCAAAAAGTCCTCGTTTTACGCTGTTAACGCAAATCAAAAAATAACTATTAAATACGACACTACTGTTTCCGCCGAGCACGAGCCCGCTGAATTTTTGGTGAAATCCGCCCGTGTTACCGAAGTCAAATCATATAACACCGGTCAATAATTCTTATGATCTCCGCTAAAACTAGCCGCGTCTGCAAATTTGCAAACGCGGCGTTTTTATCGTCAGCTTTCCATCTCAAAACCGTGAGTGAAACCGTTTTGCTCGTCGGAGCTTACGTCCCCTCCTATAATCATTCCGTCGCAAATCAAAAGCGTAGCATGAACGCCGCTTACGTCCCCGGGATAATTGGTGACGGCATACGTCCACATTTTGACCCTTTTACCCATGTATTTGCTCAAATCAAATCCTTGCTTTTTCTGCAAAACATTGTACTGCTCATACGTTTTATCAAACTCGGTCGGTATAAGCACCTCTGTTATTTCCGTGGGGTCCTCAGCCACCTCCCAGCCGAAGGATTTTAAAAATTCAGTTCTCTGCTCAGCGGTCTCCCCGCTCACGGACGATGAAACCTTTCCCGAGGTTTGTATACTTCCGTCCGATCCGATCGAGGAAGTCACAACAAACGCCGCTACTGCGGTAACAGCCGCGACCACGGCGGCAAATAAAACGACTTTCCTGCGCTCGAGCTTTATTGCCTTTATGTACATATATAAATGTTCCTTTCCGGTATAATCAAAAAGCTTACGGCTGAATCAAAGGCGTCAGGCTTTTTTGCGTGTAAATTTCATCGATACAGCGCTTAAAACAGGCGCTGCAAGCGAATAAAACGCTATCATCAAGAGCTGCCCCGCTGTAAGCGCAGTTGTTGAGAATACGACGCGCAGCGGAAAAACGTATATAACGGCAAACACCACCGCCATGCTTATCATAACCGCTCCTATCAGGCGAATATTGTTAAAATACGGCACCGAAAATATACTTTTTCCCTCGCTTTTGCACTCGAACACATGCAGAAGCTGCGTCAAAACAAGCGTTAAAAACGCTCCCGTCCTGGCGCTGTCGATACTGCCCGTCTGCTTATAAACGCTTGTAAACGCCGCAAGCGTTGTCAGCGCGATTATAATACCCCTAAACACTATTTTGAACATAAGCCCGCCGCTGAAAACCGATTCATCCTGTTTTCTCGGGCGCTTCTTCATAATACCGCTTTCCGGCGGCTCAAGTCCCAGCGCGATTGCCGGCAGACCGTCTGTTACAAGGTTGACTATCAGGATCTGTATCGGCAGCAAAATCGTGGGCATGCCCATTATCATACCTAAAAACATCGTGAGCACCTCGCCCACATTGCACGAAAGCAGATAGCGGATAAATTTGCGGATGTTCGAGTATATCACCCTGCCCTCTTCGACCGCCGAAACAAGAGTCGCAAAATTGTCGTCGAGCAGAATAACGTCCGCCGCCTGCTTGGTGACGTCTGTGCCCGTCACACCCATGGAAACTCCGATATCCGCCTCCTTAACGGCGGGCGCGTCGTTAACTCCGTCTCCCGTCATCGCGACAATGCTACCCGTTTTTTTGAACGCGCGCACTATCCGCAGCTTATGTTCGGGGCTTACTCGCGCAAAAACCGTTATCTTGTTCACATTCTTCGCAAGCTCTTCGTCGCTTATCGAATCAAGCTGCCGCCCCGTCACCACCATGTCTCCGTCGTGATAAATCCCGATTTTTTCCGCGACCGCGCAGGCGGTCAGCTTATGGTCGCCCGTTATCATTACCGTTTTTATCGAAGCAGAACGGCAAATTTTAACAGCCTGCTTTGCCTCCGGGCGGGGCGGGTCTATCATCCCGGCAAGTCCCAAAAACACAAGATTCTGCTCGAGGTTGCCGCTTAACTCCTCGCCTAGCTCTCTGTATGCAAAGCCCAAAACGCGCAGGGCGGAGTTTGCCATTTCGGCGTTTTTCTGCTCGATAAGCGCGGTTTTTTCGCGGTCAAGCAGCAAAACGTGCGAGTCGAATATGTACTTTGACCGTCCCAGCACGATATCGGGCGCGCCCTTAACCAACAGATATCTCTTTCCCTTTTCATTTTTGACTTCGACCGACATCATCTTACGGCTTGAATCAAACGGGTTTTCTTTTATGATTTCATATTTTTTTAAAAGCTCTTTTCTAAACACACCCGCCTTGCCCGCCATAACAAGCAGCGCCGCCTCGGTCGGGTCGCCCGATATCTTATAGCTCCCCGGCGCGGCGTTCGCCGCCCGGTCGCGCCCGGAAAATTCCTCGTCCGAAAGACTTGCGTTGTTGCAGATGACAGCCGTTTGAAGCAGCATCTCCGCCGCAGTTTCACTGCGCATATTTATCTGCCGCCCGTTTAGCTTAAAGCTTCCCGCTTTTTGATATCCGTCGCCGGTGACGTCGATATCAGTGCCCGGTATAAACAGCTTCTTGACGGTCATTTTGTTTTGGGTCAGCGTTCCGGTTTTATCCGAGCATATGACCGAAGCGCAGCCGAGCGTTTCAACCGCGTGCAGCTTTCTTATCAGCGCGTTTTTCTTTACCATTCTTCCGACTGCAAGCGCGAGGGATATCGTCACAATCGCGGGCAGTCCTTCGGGCACCGCCGCCACCGCGAGCGAAACTCCCGTTAAAAGCATACCCACCGGGTCTTCACCGCGCAGTATTCCCGCCGCTGTCACAACAGCGCAGATAACAAGACAGCCTATACCGACGAATTTGCCAAGCTGAGCGAGCTTTTTCTGCAAGGGAGTCTGCTCGCTTTCAATCTCGTTTATCATTCCCGCGATTTTACCCATCTGAGTCTTCATACCGGTTCCCACAACTAAAGCCTTGCCCTTGCCGCGGGTTATCGTCGTCCCCATGTAAAGCATATCCTGCCTGTCTGGCAGCGACTCGGACTGAGACGCGGTTCCAGCAGTTTTTTGCACCGGGACGCTTTCTCCCGTGAGCATCGCTTCATCTGAAAAAAGCGAGCTTTCGCTTATTACCTGCGCGTCTGCCGGAACCCGGTCGCCCTCGCACACCTCTATTATATCGCCGCGCACGACCTCGGCCGCCGGAATCTGCTTCAGTGCTCCCGAACGCATCACCCTCGCCTTGGGAGCCGCCATATTTTTAAGCGCCTCTATTGTTTTCTCCGCCTTGTATTCCTGCGCCGCGCCCATAGCGGCGTTTAGCAAAACAATCACCGCTATCGCAATCGCTTCGGTATATTCGCCCATAAAAACAGAAACCGCCGTGCAGATGAGCAGTATTATAACGAGAATATCCTTAAACTGAGCGGTTATTATTTTCGCCGGATGCACGGCGCGCTTTCCGGTTAAAACATTCTGTCCGTCCTTTAAAAGCCGTTCCTTTACTTGGTGTTCGCTGAGTCCCTCTTTATAATCGCTGCTCTGACTTTTGTCTGCGGTCAGATCCATATCTATAATATCGGCGAATTTCACATTTTCCCCTCCGTATTACCGTTTGTAAATCCTATTCTTTCTCCCTTGGGTTTATTCGTTTTGCACTTGTAATAAATTATGTATTGTAATATAATTATCAGGTAATACTACCATTCGGAGGAAACATGAGCTTAAAAAAGGTCGAAATATTTACAGACGGCGCGTGCAGCGGCAATCCCGGTCCGGGCGGATGGGGAACCATACTGCGTTTTAACGGAATCGAAAAAGAGCTTTCGGGCGGCGAGGCAAACACCACCAACAACCGCATGGAACTGACCGCCGTTATTAAAGGACTGAGCGCGCTTAATCAGCGGTGCGACGTTACAATATTCACCGATTCGAAATACGTTGCCGACGCCGTGAATCTCGGCTGGGCAAAAAAATGGCGGGCAAACGGCTGGATGAGAAACAAAAAAGACCCGGCTTTAAACCCCGAGCTTTGGGAAACGCTTTTGCAGCTTTTGGAAGAGCAAAACGTCACTTTTGTGTGGGTAAAAGGTCACGCGGGACACCCGGAAAATGAAAGATGTGACAATCTTGCGGTTGCACAGTCAAAAAAGTTTATGTAAATCGCCCTTGAAAGTAACACTAAAATGGTATATAATACCTTATGCAAGGCTGACAATCTTTATATCATAAAGGAAGTAGATATAGATGGACAGATTTATTTACGCGGACAACTCCGCAACCACGCGCGTTTCAGACAGCGTTCTCAACGCGATGAAGCCGTATATTCAGGACTGCTACGGCAACCCCAGCAGCATTTATAAGCTCGGACGCGACATGCAGAAAAAGGTCGAAGAATCGCGCGCCGAAATAGCCGAAGCGTTCGGAGCGCAGAAAAACGAGATTTTCTTCACCTCCGGAGGCTCCGAGTCGGACAACTGGGCGATTAAAGGAGCCGCCAAAACAATGGCAAAGCGCGGCAAAAAACACATTATAACCACCAATTTTGAGCATCACGCCGTTTTGCACACCTGCGCAGCGCTTGAAAAAGAGGGTTTCGAGGTCACTTATCTGCCCGTCAGTTCAGACGGCTTTGTGACCGCCGAGCAGGTAAAGGAAGCTATCCGCCCCGATACTGCGCTGGTTTCGGTCATGTACGCAAACAACGAAATAGGAACCATTCAGCCTATATCCGAAATCGGCGCTGTCTGCCGTGAAGCAGGCGTTTGGTTCCATACCGACGCTGTACAGGCTGTCGGTAACGTTCCTATAAACGTCGCAGAGCAGAACATCGACATGATGTCTTTGTCCGGTCACAAGATTCATTCTCCCAAAGGGATTGGCGTTCTGTATGTTAAACGCGGCGTCGTGCTGCAAAATCTTATCGACGGTGGCGCGCAGGAACGAAACAAGCGCGCAGGAACTGAAAACATAATGGGAATCGTCGCGCTTGCACAGGCGGTAAAAGACGCGACGGCTAATATCCCTGAAAAAATCGAAAAGGTTTCACGTGTGCGCGATTATCTTATCGATGAGATTCTTAAAATCCCGCAGACAAGGCTCAACGGCGCGCGCGAAAACCGTCTTTGCGGCAATGTCAATATTTCGTTCACCGCTGTAGAAGGCGAATCGCTTTTGCTTATGCTTGATTTAAACGGTATATGCGCTTCATCAGGCTCGGCGTGCACGTCCGGCTCGCTCGATCCGTCGCACGTGCTTTTGGCAATCGGGCTCAAGCACGAAATCGCACACGGCTCGTTGAGATTATCGATAAACGAGGATACGACTATGGACGACGCGAAATATATCGTAGAAGTGATCCCCAAGGTCATTGACAGGCTGCGCGCAATGTCCCCTATCTGGGACGATCAGAAATAGCGGTTGGCAGAATCTCACGCCGCATAAGAAAACAGCGTACAATTATCAATAAGCAACAACTATAAGAGAAAAAATCGCCTCCTGCGGTTTAAACTCTTGCCTCTATAAGGAAGGAAAGGTTATATTATGCAATACAGTGAACAGGTACTCGACCATTTTTCAAACCCGAGAAACGTCGGAGAAATCCCCGACGCAAACGGAATTGGCGAAGTCGGCAATGCAAAATGCGGCGACATCATGAAGATGTATCTCAAAATCGAAAACGGTATCATCAAGGACGTTAAATTTCAGACCTTCGGTTGCGGAGCGGCTATTGCAACAAGCTCGATAGCAACCGAAATGATTAAGGGCAAGCCGCTTGAGGATGCTCTGAAGCTTACAAACAAGGCGGTCGTTCAGGCTCTCAACGGACTGCCCGAAGTTAAAATCCACTGTTCCGTTTTGGCTGAACAGGCGATAAAAGCAGCAATATCGGATTATTATAAACGTCAGGGAATCGACCCTGTTCCGCTCGTTGGCGAAATAGGTGAATGCGATGCCTGCCATCTTCAGTAAAGATAAAGTTCTCGTTGCGCTTTCCGGCGGAGTCGATTCGTCCGTATGCGTACGGCTTTTGCAGAATAAGGGATACGACGTAAGTGCAGTTGTTCTGGATATGTCCCCCGCACACGCGCCGACTGTCGCCGCCGCAAAGGAGGCCGCGGCATCGCTCGGCGTGCCGCTGTATGTTAAAAATATGCACGAAGAGTTTCAAAAAAACGTTATCGATTATTTCACCGACTCCTATAAACGCGGTATAACTCCCAATCCCTGCGTTGTGTGCAATCCGAAGGTGAAATTTAAAGCGCTTATTGACACAGCGGACGAACTGGAAATTAAATATATCGCTACAGGGCATTACGCAAGCATTATAAACGACGGCGGAATTTACAAAATCAAACCGTCGTTGTGCGCCGCGCGCGACCAATCTTATATGCTTTACCGTCTTGGGCAGGACGTTTTGTCCCGCCTTGTTTTGCCTCTGTCCGACTTGGATAAGCCGCGAGTGCGTGAAATAGCGGAGCAGCTTGGGTTGTCCTGTGCGAACGCACCTGACAGTCAGGAAAACTGTTTTATCCCCGACAATGACTACGCGTGTTACATAGAAGAACACTGCGGAGCTTCACCGCGCGGAGAGTTTATCTCGCCGGAGGGCGGGATCTGCGGTGAACACCGCGGGATTATCCATTACACCGTCGGGCAGCGCAAACGTCTCGGAATTGCGCTAGGACGCCCTGTGTTTATAAAACGCATCGACCCCGAAACAAATCGAATTTATCTTGCAGATTCCGGAAACGAATTTGCAGACAGCGTAATATTGTCAGATGTTGTCACAGCGTCCGGAGAGCTAATAAACAATGAGTTTAATTGCTTTGTAAAAATACGCTCGGTATCTAAGCTCGCAGCGGCTCATATTGTTCCGATGCCCGATTCGTCCGCAGATTTATCATATGCCGACGGCTCACAGCAAATTAAAGTCGTTTTTGATATTCCCCAGCGCGCGCCGGCAAAAGGGCAGTCGGTGGTTATGTATGATTTACTGGGCTGTGTTATAGGCGGGGGATTTATCGATAGCGAGATAGAATAAATGATATAAACTGTAATCATACAAAAACCGCCCGAACATTTATACATTGTGTATAAATGTTCGGGCGGTTAATCTATTGTATTTTAATTACTTATGTGCAAAAAGCCGTCAAGCCACTTTGTTCCGCGCCCGCTTATAAAACGGGATAAAAACAGCGGAAAACAAAATAATAAACACTCCGGCAAAGGCAAGCTCTGTAAAAAACGTCTGCGCTACGCTTGAAACAAACAATTTTGACACCGCCGGCTCAAGCAAAAGCCGATTATACGGCTTTACAATTAAAACTATGACGGGAAACACTATCAGCGACAGCCCCGCGCCGATTATCGAATACATATAGCATCTTACCGCACGGTGCTTCCATCTTTGCAAAAACCAAATAGCAACACCCACCGCTACAGCGAGCGCAATCAGACCAAAAACGACAAAAACAGCGTATTTTTTAAACATATTTCCCGCTGAGGATATCTGCGAAAAAAACGGGAACGCGACATTCGCCGAATACACTGCCGAGCATTCCTCGGCAAGATATTCCAAATCAGCGGTCAATACCGCGTCGGTTTTAAAGCCCTGTTTTTTTGCGTAGTTTAAAAACTCAGACCGAAATCTTTCATAAACCGCAGCAGTGCTGACCTCGTATTTCTCCTGAGAGAACATCGCGTCAACCTGATTGCCAAGCTCAGTATTTATATCTATAACCGACACAACATCGGTTATGACAGCTTCGGGAATCCCACCCGGCATACCGAGTGAAATCAAGCTGTCGTTCAAATTTTCAAGTATACCGTCTGAATATGCAGTCCGCTGGAGCTGTTCCTTGTAAAAGCTTTTATTGGTTATAGTGAGCCCGACAACCGTTATAAGCGCCGCGGCAGTCAGCAGAAGGCTTATTAAAAACACTAAAACCACAGTCATGATTTTTTTGAACCTTTTTTGCAAACTTATCCCCTCAAATTTCCGCACACTATTCGCTGTCAATTATTCTCGGACCCGAAACATAATCGGCGTAAACATAAAACCTTTTGCTTGTGAGCCCCAAAGTATCAAACGGATAGCAGGTGTACAAAATGAGCTGTTCCTTTTCCTGCAGCAGGTCGTAAGCGCTTTCATCAGACGCGTCTTTTACGGCGGTTTTGGTTATTTTATAGCTGTAAACACCGTAGGTCGTGGTTATAGTAATAATCCCGCCCTTTTTTACGTTTTTAAGCTTGTTAAAGTAACCGTTGTTGTGCCCCGCGATTAAAATCGGGCTTTGATACCCCGGGATCAGCGTTCCCGAATACTGTCCCACGCCTTTTTTGAGCACGCTGTCCGAATCGCCGTAATAAAGGTCTTCGGCGCCGTCAGCCCCCGGAAGCTTGATCTTGGCATACATCTGCCCGCTGTTCGGGTAGGATATCTGGTCGACTGTCAGCGTTCCCTCTTCTCTTGTTCCCGCTTTATAATCGCTGACCAAATCGACATAGCTTTCAGAGCCGAACAGCATACCGACAAGCCCCAGTGTTTCGCCGCAAGCAAGATAAACTATTCCGCCGACAAAAAAATATATACATAAAGCAATGAGTAACGGCAATAAAATATATGCCGTTACCCTTTTCTTACTTCTATTCGTTTTATTATGCATTTTCATTCATTCTCTTGCGGACCGCAACTACCGCTGCAATACCGACGCCCAACGCTATCACGCAAACAGCCGCCGCAACGGCGTTAGCAGCGTAATCAGAGCTTGCGCCCGTTGTTTTGATAGTTTTGTCTGTTGAGAAGATGACATTACCGTCAGCGTCGTATACGGTAACAACATTAGAAACGCTGTTGTATTTAAGCGTAAGACCGACAACCGCCGCAACCTTTTTGGCGTATGAAACGACCTTATCTCCCGCAGCGGAATCCATCAGCTCTCTGATGCTGCTTGCATCCGAAGCTTCAATAGCATCAATCGTTGAGTCGATGTACCCGAGCATTTCGTCAACCTCGGCTTTTGTTAAATCTGTTTTGCTGGACAAATAAGTCCTTGCCTGGGAAATATAATCGTCAGGCAGTGAAAGCACCGCGCCGGATTGAGTAGTGACCTTTGTCTGCAATTTATTGAGCAGTTTGGCCTCCTGTGAGTTTATACCGGTTGCCGCAAAAGCGGGAACAGTCATCATAACCGCGGCTACAGCCGCAACCACACCGCATAATATCCTTTTCATTTTTATCTCTTTCCTCCAATAATAAAGAAACAATATTCCATACTTCAATATGTTACTTAAAATAATACTGCATTTGAATCAGAATGTCAAGCAAAAATTATATAATTAATATTAACTCTTTTAGACAAAAAACGCAAATGCACCTTCTGCTACCGCTAAGCTTAGTTGTTACTAATATATTACTACGCTTCGCAGAGAATGTCAAGCAAAAAATATATTTTTTTATTTTCCAGCAAAAAAATAGAATTACACGTCCGATTTTAGTAGCAAGACCCGCACAGCGATTTGTCTGCGTGCGGGTCATTTAAATCGGGGCAAGCGCTATATCAAGCTCGCTTGATATAGCGCTTGCGAACGATTGCAGTAATAGCTTCAAACGTTAGCTCCTCGAAAATTCAGCGGGAGATCATCACTCCCGCTGAATTTCTGAAATCTCCCCGCCTATTAAAAGGCGGGGACATCGACAAGTAGGTTATAAGCATTCAGTGCGGAATTACCGGCTTGAATCCGGCAATTTTTTCATCATACGGTGAGGACAGTGCTCGTCAAAATACTCTTCGCCGAACGGAGTATACCCAAGCGAACGGTAAAATCCCATTGCCTGAAGCTGAGAAGATACCAATATGCTTTTTGCCCCCAACGAGAATGCCTTTTGCTCAAGCTCTTTCATTAATATACTGCCGATATGCTTACCCCGATATGCTTTTATGACTGCCACTCTGCCTATAGTATACTCGTCTTCATCGGCGTTCGTTACAAACACCCGACCTGTTGCTGCCGGGATATTGCCGTCGTATAAAACAACATGCTCCGCCAAATCGTCGGTTTTATCAAATTCCGCTTTAAAGCCCTGCTCTTTGATAAAAACCTCTTCTCTTATACGCTTACAATCTTCGCTGAATCCGAATTTTACCGTTATATTCATTTTACCCGCTTTCTTTTATATAAAAACTCTGTTATGATCCCCGCCAAAACAGCCAGCGCAATTCCTATAACAGCCCCCGCCAATACGTCCGACGGATAGTGAACGTAAAGATACAACCTTGAAAACGCTATCAGAAAAGCAAGTATCAGCGCCGCTGTCCCAAGCTTTTTTCTGTCCGTAAAAAGCGCCCATGCCGCCGCAAACGAAGCGGCGGTGTGAGAAGACGGGAACGAAAAATCCATCGGCGCAGATATCAAAAGCTGCACGGCCGTGTTGACGTCGTATGGCCTTGTTCGCATAACAAGCGGTTTTATCAGAAGATTGCAAATTATTACAGTCAGTATAAGCGCGACCGCCATCTTTACCGCCGTTTTACGATACTTTTTAAAAATCATCAGAATCAGTGTTAAAACGATCCAAACAAGCCCTATATCGCCAAGCGAGGTCACAAACGGCATCACTGAATTTAAAAAGCCGCACTGCAAATGATTATGTATAAAATCCAGAATATAAAAATCCGCCGAAGTGATAAATTCAAGCATTATTCTTCAGCTTTTTTATCCGCCTTGTCCGAATCGGGCAGGATAAGATTCAAAATTATACCAACCAAAACGGAAACAAACAAGCCTGAAATGCCGTAAGAATTTCCGGCTATCGTTATCTGTATTCCCGCCGTGGAGCCGTCGGCATAAGAAGCAATCGAAATTCCGATTCCGAGGCAGAGTATTACCGCCACAATCAGCAGGTTTTTGGAATCTGTAAAATCGAGCTTCGCCTCCGCAAGCGAACGGATTCCTACCGACGCTATCATGCCGTAAAGCACCAGGCTCACTCCGCCGAGAACGGGCGCGGGAATCGTCTGCAAAACGCCGCCGAATTTCCCGAAAAAGCCGAGCACGATTGCAAACACAGCGGTAATGCGCAGAATAAAAGGATTGTAGTTTTTGGTCGTTGCCAAAACTCCAGTGTTTTCGGAATATGTAGTATTTGCAGGACCTCCTAACAAGCCCGCGACCAACGTTGCAATACCGTCGCCCAAAACCGTCCTGTGAAGCCCGGGGTCTTTCATAAAGTCCTTGCCAACGACCGTGCCGTTGGTGGAAATATCGCCCATATGCTCCATAAACGAAACTATCGCTATCGGCGCGATCGCTATGATTGCAGTCGCGTCAAATTTAGGAACGGTAAAGAAATTTTCAGTGACATACGGTATGTTCACCCACGCCGCGTCGGTAACGGGGCTGAAGTCCATGTGATACACACCGCAAAAATGCAGTATAACGCACAGAAGATAGCCCGATGCCATTCCGATAAGAATCGGGACGAGCTTGAAAAAGCCCTTTGCCCAAATCGTGCAGACTATCACTACCACAAGCGTTACAAGCGCGATAATCCAGTCCACTCCGCCTTCGGAAAGCGGCTGACCCGCGTTTAACAGACCCGTGTTGTTAACGGCTGAATACGAAAGTCCCAAGCCGATAACTATAATAACAGGACCTGTGACAACCGTCGGGAACAGCCTGCGAATTCTTTGGACTCCGACGAAATAGATAACCGCTGAGAGTACTACATACACAAGACCTGCGACAATTATTCCGCCCTGAGCCGCAGGCTGCCCCTGCGTTGCAACAACTGCCGCTATTGCAGGAATAAACGCAAAGCTGGAACCCAAAAATACCGGAACCTTGAATTTAGTCAGCACATGGAATATAAGCGTTCCCACACCCGCGCACACGAGCCCCAGCGAAACGTTGAGTCCGGTGAGCAGAGGAACGAGCACCGTCGCTCCGAACATCGCAAACAGGTGCTGCACGGCGAGCGCCATATTCTTTCCGCTCAGCTTACTGTCGTTATAATTGGTATCACCCATAAAATATACCTCCCCTAGAATAATCTGGCGGCGTAACACAGCTGTTTACCGCGCGCCATTCGGTAAATATTGTATCACAATATACATGATTTGTAAACAACAACCGTCATTATTATGTATATTTTGACGTTTTCCCCGATTTGTCCGCAACACAGCGAAAAAACATACCGCAAGCCAAAAAATTAATAGCGCTTTTTCATAGACAAATGCGCGCAAATGTGGTATTATTTAGTGTAAATATCCGCATTTATTAATGTATGCACAGCGGGGCAATACAGCACGAAAGGAACTGCATTATGTTTTTTGAAAACGAATACCGAACCAAAACCTGCGCCGGAGTCGGCGAAAACGATATAGGAAAGACCGTAAGAGTCGCGGGATGGGTCGAAAACATCCGCGACCACGGCGGCGTTATGTTCATAGATTTAAGGGATTACTACGGCGTTGTTCAGATCGTCGTTCACGACGAAGCCCTTTTAAAAGACGTCACCCGCGAATCCAGCGTTACTGCCTTCGGCGAAGTGGTTTTGCGCGACCCTGAAACCGTAAACCCGAAAATCTCCACAGGAACGGTTGAAATCATGGTCAGCGAGCTTAAAATTTTAGGCAGAGCGCAAAACAATCTTCCGTTTGAGGTTCAAACCTCCACCGAGGTCAAAGAGGACGTCCGTTTAAAATACCGCTTTCTCGATTTGAGAAACCCTAAGGTCAAGGATAAAATCGTACTGCGCTCGAATATTATTTCGTATTTAAGACAGCAGATGACTGAAATGGGCTTCTTAGAGATGCAGACCCCCATTTTGTCCGCCTCCTCCCCCGAAGGCGCGCGCGACTATCTTATTCCGAGCCGTAAGCATCACGGCAAGTTTTACGCTCTGCCGCAGGCTCCGCAGATTTTCAAGCAGCTATTGATGGTTTCGGGCTTTGACAGATACTTCCAGGTCGCTCCCTGCTTCAGGGACGAAGATTCAAGAGCCGACCGTTCCCCCGGCGAGTTTTACCAGCTCGACTTTGAAATGGCGTACGCAACGCAGGAGGACGTTTTACAGGTCGCAGAGAATCTGCTTTACAACACTTTCAAAAAGTTCTCGGATAAGCCGGTTTCCCCCGCTCCGTTCGAGCGCATAACCTACGCCGACGCTATGTTAAAATACGGCACCGACAAGCCGGATCTTCGCAACCCGCTTGAAATTATCGACATCTCGGATATGTTCGTTGAAACCGACTTTGCGCCGTTCCGCAAAAAAACCGTCCGCGCCATTCCCGTTCCCGACTGCGCGAAGCGTTCAAAATCATTCTTTGAAAAGATGCTGAAATTCGCGACCGAAATCGGCATGAAAGGTCTTGGCTACATCAAGGTCACCGAAGAGATGACCTACGAGGGTCCGATAGACAAATTCTTATCTCCCGAACAGCGCAAGGAGCTTAAGATCCGCGCGGGATTAAAGCCCGGATACGTACTCTACTTCATCGCTGATTCAAAGGAACAGGCTCCGATATTCGCAGGGCAGATACGCTCGGAGCTTGGCAAGCGGCTCGAAATACTGTCGGACGATTACCGTTTGTGCTTTATCGTCGATTTCCCGATGTTCGATATCGACGATGAAACGGGAAAAATCATATTTACGCACAATCCGTTTTCAATGCCGCAGGGCGGGCTCGAAGCGCTTAACTCAAAAGACCCGCTTGAAATTTTGGCATACCAGTACGACATCGTGTGCAACGGCGTCGAGCTTTCTTCAGGCGCTGTCAGAAATCACGAGCTTCCCACAATGCTGAAGGCTTTTGAAATCGCGGGATACTCGGAGGACGACCTCAAAACCAAATTTTCCTCGCTTTACAGCGCGTTCCAATACGGCGCTCCGCCGCACGCGGGAATGGCTCCGGGAATCGACCGCCTTATCATGCTTTTAACAGGCGACGAAAGCATCCGCGAGGTCATAGCGTTCCCGATGAACTCAAACGCACAGGATCTGCTTTTGGGCGCTCCGAACGAGGTCACCGAACAGCAGTTAAGAGAAATCCATATAAAAATCCGATAAAGGAGATTTTGCCTTATGGCCAAAATAACACGCGAAGAAATTGAAAACATCGCTTTGCTCTCAAAGCTCAACGTACAGGAGGATGAAATCGACGCCCTCACCGAGGAAATGGCGAAAATCATAGATTTTGCCGACACTATCAACAACGCGGCGAGCGCGGGCGAAGAATTCGACAACATCAACAATCTTTCCAACCGCTTCCACGAGGACGAAGTGCGCGAATCCTACCCGCAGGAAGACATCTTAAAAAATGTTGACGGCGGAGTCGACGGATTTTTCTACATCAGGAAAAAAGAGCAGGCGTAATTTGCGCTCAAAGCTCTGGAAAGGAACAGTCACAGCATGAGCAAGATTGAAAAAATTCACAAGCTTTTATCCTCAAAGCAGACCTCGTGCGAAGAGATAACACAGCAGTATCTCGACGCTGTAAAAAAATACGACGGGGATATAAACTCCTACGTCAACGTAACCGATGAAACCGCTTTAGCCGCGGCAAAGGCTGTTGACGAAAAGCTCGCGCGCGGCGAAAAATTAGGCGCGCTCGAGGGAATACCGATGACTCTTAAGGACAATATCTCCACCAAGGGCATCGAGACTACCTGCTGTTCAAAAATTCTTTCGGGCTACTATCCGATTTACAACGCCACCGTTTGGGACAGGCTTCAAAAAGGCGGCTCGGTTTTGATAGGCAAAACCAACATGGACGAATTTGCAATGGGTTCGTCGTGCGAGACCTCCTGCTTCGGCGGAGCAAAAAACCCGCACAATTTGGATCATGTCTCCGGCGGAAGCTCGGGCGGAGTCGCCGCCGCCATCGCAGCTAACCTCGC
>CAZHWR010000029.1:0-22264 GCA_964536085.1 uncultured Oscillospiraceae bacterium | reverse complement strand
CTACAGCGTATGTTTTGCCTGACACAGTAACAACCTTTGTACCGATGACCTGCTTACCGTTTACATACAGCACCGTCTTGCCGTTTACCGTAGCCGTGCCGTTTGTAATCGTGGGAGTGGTCACGGTGGGATCATTTATAACGGGCTGTTTTTGAATGATATTCAGAGTATAAGTTTTTTCAGTTCCGTCGGGCGCTTTTACAGTAAACGATGTATTGTCGTCAGCAAAGCTCACCGTCGCCTTGTCGTCTACTGTGACTACTGATATCGTGTGCGCGTCGGCGGCGGCTACTGTAACTGAAAATATGTTGTCGACCCGGCTTGCCGTAACACCGTCCACTATTACCGATGCGACTCCCGTTTCAGAAGAAGGGACATCTGAAACATATACGTTATCAAACACTGCGGAGCCGTTATACGAAACCAGACCCAGTGTTCCCGAGATACTGCCGGAAACTGTCTTTGTTCCGACGAGCTTATCGTTGACATAATATTGTATTGTATCTTCGTTCAAAATCACCTTAAGATGATAGCTGCTCGCCTTTGAAATAGTCTTTTTAACATTCCATTCCTCACTGCCCGTATTTTTAAACAGCTTAGTTTCAACGCTTGAACTGCCGATAGTTATATTTGCGCCGTACCACGTAGTGCCTGATTTGCCGAACACAAGTCCGGCGCAGAATAAATCCGACCTGGCTGTAATATTCGCCTCGTAAACAAAGCTATCACTCGTAACATCGGAAAATGCGAACGCATCACCGCCGGAAACGCCATAGGAATAATATCCTTCATCGGTAACTTCCCATTTGCCGCTGAAAACC
Source organism: uncultured Oscillospiraceae bacterium (assembly GCA_964536085.1). GTDB lineage: Bacteria > Bacillota > Clostridia > Oscillospirales > Ruminococcaceae > CAZHWR01. The sequence continues at coordinate 21,443 of CAZHWR010000029.1, read as the reverse complement.
GTCCAGCCGGTAAGATTAGTATGAAATTCTTTTGTTACAACGCTGACCGTAAGCGTATCACTGTAATTTCCGAGCTGTGCCGTTATATCGGCTGTGCCGTTAGACAGACCTGTAAGCAAAACAGTGCCGTCCGTATTCTTCTTAATTGAAACAACCGAATCATCACTGACAGTCCAGTTTGTTTCATCATTCAGTCCTGTAAAGTTGCATGCGGATACGCTCATTGTTTCGCCCACAGATATTTTGGTATTTGAAGAGGTTATATACAATCCGTCTTGAGGTGAAATATCCGTTGTTCTCAGCGCCGACTTCAGATAATATATATCCATGCTGTTTATCTTAACGCAGCCGTCAGTGAAAAATTCCATTCCCAGACTTGCGGAATCGGGAAATACAAGCGCGCTTATCGCCGCTTCGCCGTCATTTCCAAACGCTTCAACAGCGGCTTTGTCGACCACTATTCGCATTTTTATTTTGCCGTTTTCATCAGGAACAAGTTCAGAAGTCAAAACGCCGCTCATGATTTTACCCGAATTGCTCCTGTCCAAAACAAGCTGGTTGTCCTTGTATTTTACCTCGGTGTATTCGCCTTTTCCGCAGCGAAGCCTGAAGCCGAACTCGGTCGCGGTGCCGATTGTGAACTCCGCTTCGATATCGTATTTGTCTCCCGCGATATTGGAAAGTATGTTTGCATCGTTCTCGTCTATCGTCTTTGACTGAGCCGTGTAGAGCGTATCGGTACGATAAGCGTTTAGTTCCTCAACAGGATAGGATGTAAGCCTCATTTTCCCGTTAACCGTTACTATGCCCATCTCGTGGGGAAGCGTGTCATATCCGTTCCAATTTTTGTTTTCAAGCTGTGAAGCGGAAGAATCCTGAAGCCAGCTTATTGATATTTTCCTGTTTTGACCCGAACCGTCGTTATAATAAGACTGCGTGGCGTACACCTCGGGCGCACCGTTGTACTGAAGCTTTTCGGTGAGCGCTGTGTATTTATACTGCGTAACGCCGTTCACACTGCCGTTTTCAGTCAAGTCTCCTATGGTGTACCAGTCGCCCGACGCGGTGTATACCCATTTGATATTGTTCTCATCGCCGTCTACCGCAAGCGGATATAGATCAGGGCATTCGGAGTTAAATCCCAAATCGCCCGCTTCGTCCCAGTCGATAAGATTGTCAGAGGTGAACAGCCTCGCTCTTCCGCCGGCTATAACCATCATCCACTTGCCGTCGTACCTGAACACCTTCGGATCGCGGAAATCTCTTCCGTATTTGTCATTCTCATTTTTGATTACAGGGTTTTCAAAGCCTTCGTTTTCCACGCTCGGCTTTATCCATGTGTGACCGTGGTCTTTCGAATAGGCTATCGACTGCTTTTCAACGCCGTAGGTCGTGTCGCCGGCATCGCTTGTGTACAATGCGACCAGCTTTGATTCGCCGGGTTTATTGTCAGTGAAAAAGCCAGAAGTGTTATCCTCATCCACAACGCAGCTGCCTGAAAAAATCGCCCCGAGGTCGTCGTCCTGATCGATGGCAATCTCGTCCACTTGCGTCCAATTCATCAAATCGGTGCTTTCAGCGTGCGCCCAAACCTGATTAGCTATGTTGAGACCATAGGGATTATACTGATAAAACAGATGATATGTTCCGTTGCTGGGATCATAAACCAAGCCGTTGGGATCGTTCATCCAGTTTTTAATCGGGCTGAAATGCAGCTGCGAACGGTATTCCTCGGTGTAAAGGCTGTCCGGGTCAACTGCGAGCTTTATATTGAAGACATACGTCTCGCCGCCGCACGCAACAAATATTTTATTCTCCCCGCTTGCAAGCTGTACCGTATATTTACCGTTTTCCGCTGAAAGCTGTTCGGCAGCCGAGCCTTCACGCAATACATACGCGCTTGTTACTGCGTCAGTCGCTGCAAACGACACACTGTTTTTATCAAAGCTGTTATAAGCGGTGTAATAATAAGTATCGGGATTAAACTCAGGGGTGAGCTCGGCATTTTCAAATTCAAGCCCGCTAAGACCTCCCTGCATACTTTCATAATATACGTTCTGATATGTAACAGACGTATCATAGGTCAAAAGCCCCAGCTTTGTGTTGCCCGATTTAGCCGCCTTTTTGTCGGTAAAGGAAATAACGGGTACGCCGTCAATGAACATGGTGAAAACATCGTCTGCAAACTGTACCTTTATATTAAATTCACTTTTTTGTTGCTGTACAGCGGTAAGCAAATATTCGCCTTTTGTAGTTCCGCTTGCGTTTTGGAATGTAAATATCCTTGCGTTCTTACTGTTTTTATCTATATTCGCGCAATACGATGCCTGCGACGGGCTGTCCGCAGAGCAGAATATCAACGACGCGGCGCCCTTGTTTTCATTGAATTTAACGTCCGCTGAATACGCAAAGCTTTCAGCTTCGGAATCGGAAACAGCAAAGCAGTCGCCGGAGCCTGAAAGCACGATTCCGCTCTCTGACTCGCTCATCGCTCCGCCCAAGGCGGTCAAATTTTCGAGGTTCGTATTAAATCCCGAAGCCGCCAGCGCGGTAGCCGATGAGATCTGCACCGTGCAAACCGCCGCGAGCAGAACTGAAACGGTCCGTTTAAACAGTTTTTTCATTATCGTAACCTTCCTTTCAATGACATATACCCTTCATTTAATGAACATCCTTGAGCTGGGCCACTTTAACCGAAACCTCACTCAGCCCGCTCGGAGAGACGATGAGCTTATCCAGACAATAGTCGCTCAAAAAGCCGACGCACATGTGCGCCTGACCATATCCGGCAAAAATTTCCGCTCCGTTTACATCGGCTATTATTCTTATTTTTATCTCGCCGCTGTCGGTCACGCAAAGCGGCATACTGCTTGAACCTAACATTATCTCGTTTTCTTTGCAGTCGGCCGTTATTTCTTGCCCGTAAAGTTTTATAGATATCCTGCCGCTTTCAGCCGCCCTCGCCGAGACCAAAATATCCTGCGCTTTACGTTCAAGCTTACAGCAAAGCCCGTCACCCTGCGCTACATCAAATTTCTTCTCACTGTCATATGTATTTTTAATTTCCTCGACAGGGTACGCGCACAAATGCAGCTGTGAATCTATTGTTTTGACACTCATATCGCACGGCACGCACATCGAGCCGTTAAACGGCATATTAGGTATGTCGGACGTGTTCCAAGCCATTCTGATAATCCTGCCGGCCGGCACGCCGGAAAACGTCTGTGCAGCATAGCTGTTTTTTCCGTAATGCAGACGTTTTGCTTCGCCGTCGGGCATAAATTTTCTGCCCGAAAACTTACCTACAAAATATACATCCGACGCACCCGAAAACACCCACGCTCTTTTTTTACTGTCGCCGTCTATAGGCAGACAGTATATATCCGGGCACTCTGCATCCCCGAACAGCGGAAATGACTGGATGCTCTTAAACTCAAGCAGGTTATCCGATTTTAGTAGCATATACCTGTTGTCCGCAAGGTAAATCGCCATAATATACGCTCCGATATCCTCGCACCAAACCACTTTCGGATCGCGGTTTTCCGCTTCGATATGCTCGACAATCGGATTGTTTTCGTATTTATTAAACGTCTTTCCGCCGTCAGTGCTGTAGGCCATGCACTGCGTAAACGGTTTGCCGGACGAAACAGCGCTTCCTCCGCCCGCCGCCGTGTAAAACAGCAATATCGGGGGAACGTCCCCCTGCATTAATCCGGAGCAGTTGTCTTTATCGACGATTCCCGAACCGGAAAACATCGTTCCCGTTTCATCGGGAAACAATGCTTCGCCTTTGTGCTCCCAATGAAACAAGTCCAAGCTGACTGCGTGACCCCAATGCATGTTGCCCCATTTGTTTAAAACGGGATTGTGCTGATAAAACAGATGATACTCGCCGTTTAAATAAAACATGCCGTTCGGGTCGTTGATCCAGCCTCCGGGCGCTGTAAACCGAACTGACGGACGAAATTTTTCATCGTAAGCAGGAGCTTCCCCGTCGTCAGTGAGCTGCGGTAAAAAGCTGTCGACCTCTTCGCAGCGTATATCCAAATCCCGCCCCAGAAACCGCCTGACGTCATATTTATAAACATGATCGGGAGTTTTGATATCGAGAGAAACATCTAAATCAAAAACCAGATCATCGTTTTCATAAAAATGCACCTTTTTCTTCGCTGCATGATACGAAACCGGCAAAATCAAGTACTTTTTGTCGATCAACATATTATCTTTCCTTTCAGTTATTTAAAGTATGCCGCGAACATATTCAAAAACACGATATCACTCATTTCACTCCTGCGTTTGTTTTTGATGCCTACGGCGACCTGTAATCAATTGAAACAATTTATTCCCAACGGAAAAATTGACAATATTTATTTCTACAGCTATAATTATAATATATATAATATATAAATTCCACAAGTGGCAAAATATAAAAATAAGTGAGAAAATACGACATGTTGAATTACACCGAACAAAATCTTCACAGATATAACAAAGAAAAGCGCACGTCGTTTATAACGGTAGTAGACTGCGCCACGACATATGCTCCCAGAGGATGGCAGCACAAACAACGTTTTTTAGAATACTATGAGTTGATTTTTGTCAGCAAAGGCTCGCTTTGTTTGCAATTCTCAAGGCAGGACATCATTGTTTCAGAAGGTCAAGTATGCATTTTCCCTCCATACAAGACCTTCTGCGGAAAACTGCCGTGTTCGGAATCGACTGTTTTTTACTCGCTCGATTTTATGACTGATAACCGAGAGCTTTTTAATATAAACTCCGGCGTTTCTTCTGTTTCACCGCACTCCGACTTTGAAAACTGCCTTCGTCAGCTCGACCGCGCCGTTAAGCAAAATTGCAGCGACTTTGTTAAGGACGCTTATCTTATCATAATCCTAAATGAGTTGTTCCAAAACCGCCCGCGGGATTATTCCAACAATCGGCTTGCTCAAACGGTAGCCGAATACATTGACCAAAACATTTTCCAACCACTCACGGTCAAAAAAATCGCGGACGACCTCAACTATAACAAGGATTATCTGTGCAAAACGGTAAAAAGCTTTTACGGCATAACGCTGAAGGACTATATAACGACCCAAAAGCTTGACGCCGCGAAGCGGCTTCTGGCAACCTCCAATTACTCCACGGCAGATATTTCCGAATACCTCGGCTTTGCAGACCCCAACTCGTTCACAAAATTTTTTAAATACCACGTCAAGACTTCCCCTATGCAGTATAAAAAACAGCATATGTAAACAGCAACGCCAAAACGGCGCGCAGTTTATACTGCGCGCCGTTTTATGTTTTCTCATTCAGTTTGCAAAACGCAGGCATATCCGATTTAACGCTTTAAGCTTAATGGAATTCTTGCCTTGAAAACACGATTATATGCTTGATACGTATCAAGGTTAAACTATCTTGATTTTGCAGACCGCTTTCTTTTTAGAACCGTCCGTAGCCTTAGCGTAAATTTTGACCGTCTTGCCCTTGGCGCCGGTCTTGGTTTTAACAACGCCTTTTTTATTGACTGTGGCCAGCTTTTTATTGGACGTTGTCCATTTGACTTTCTTATTAGTCGCCTTTTTTGGCGTAACCTTGGCCTTGAGCTTTATCTTCTTGCCCGCTTTTACCTTAGCCGTCTTTTTGTTGAGCTTCACCTTTGTAACATACGCTCCGCACACCGCCGTCACTTTTATATTCTTGCTTGCCGTAAAAGTATAGCTCTTGCCCTTCACTTTTTTGCCGTCGATATACAGCGCTTTGAAATAGCATTTTTTATTCGGCTTCACGGTTATAGTTACCTCATCGCCCGCGAAATACTGGGAATTTCCCGTTACTGTGCAATTTTGGGTTTTTCTTGTAACGCTGTAGCAAGCGGAGAATATCGGAACATACGAGAACACGTTTTTAACCGATAAAAGCCCGATTTTTGAGTAAACACTCACAAATTTTCCGCCGACAGACGCAGCGAGTATATTTGCAGCGTCTGCGCTCTTTGTGTATGAAAGCGCCGAGAATTTATCGGTCGACAAATTGTAAAAATACGTATTGCCCAAAGATTCGCAGTTGCCGCTCACTATTGCAACACCGTTTTTGGCAACGCCCGCCTGAACCGTGTAATACACATCGTGCAAACTCGGATCGTCGACTCCGTTATTGTCCAGCGACAACGAATTTTTTGCGTCTTCAAACGAAATCGGAGGAACGGATTTTTCCGTCCAGGCTTTACCGTCAAACACTGCGGTTTTAGGCATGCCGTCAGCTCCGTCTCCGCCGAACATAACCACAAGCTTTCCGTCTACCTGATACGCCGAGGATTTGAACCGTCCGGACGGCAAAGAAGCTCCGTTTGACCATTTTTTACTGCTCGGATCGTAAATCCTCACCATATCGGTAACAGTATCGTCTCCAGAATTATATCCGCCCATCAGATAGAGCTTTCCCTTATACATTCCGAGCGATGAATAAGAATAGTTTATCGCAGTTTTGTCGCTCGGAAGCTGCGCTTCGGCAGCCCATTTATCTGTTGAAATCATATAGGAAACCAGCTTGTAATACGAACTGTACCCGCCGGAATACTTCGCAACTCCCCAAATCTTGCCGTTTTGATAGACAAACTCGGAGGTAAACTTCATATTTTCACTGCCATAATAGCCCGAATCGTCGTAGTAGTCATCATCGTAATCATCGTCATATCCGCCGGAAGCAGCAAATATATTTTCCTTTGCAATGCAGTCTGAAAACAGCTTTGATTCGTCAGGAGCAGTCAATTCGGTGCAGGAAACCGAATTTGACGAAACCTTCGCCTTTGTAAATCCGCCATATTCGTCAAGCAGATAAAGATTGGAACCGTCAGATACAATTTTTGTGTATCCCGCCCAACCGCTGACAGTCGAGAGCGACGAATAATTTGCAACCTTTCCCTGCACGAAGATTTTCGACGTAACCTCTCCGCCCGACGCGGTAACTATCTTTACAGTGACGTTTTTATTCACATATTTCGAAGCGTCTGCTTTGATCTTCGAGTCGCTCCAGGTTATGCTTCCGGAGGCTATTTCGCCGTCATTAATGTAAACCCTGCCCTTTTGACTGCCGAAGAAATCTCCGCTTATCGTAACCGCCGCCGAAGCCGACGACACTCCTGACGCATAAGGAAGCGGATTATCCGCATTTCTCAAGTCGAGCGCGCCCTTGGACGCGGCTTTTTCATCCGAAAGCTCTCTGACCGAGCCTTTGATAACCGAAACAAGCTTTTTGGCTGAGATATTGCCAAAATACTTATCCAGAAGAGTAATGGCTCCCGTTACATACGGAGCCGCCATTGACGTTCCGTTATAATAATCGTATTTTCCGAACATGCTTTCGGCATTTGCTTCGGTCACGGGCTGACTTATTCCTATATCGTCGAGATTAAAAGTATAGTCTCCCGCCGCATTGGTTTCGACTTGGAAAACAACGGCGCGTTCACTGCCCTTCGCTATACTTTTTCCTATGCTCATCTGCTCGTGATCCCAATAATCCATCGACCCTGTCAGGTATCCGCCGAGCAGAATATCATCGCTGTAATAATCGATATCCTCGCTCACATTCTCCGCTTTGGCTTCGCGGACAAGCAAAAAGGGAACCCCATCGTAATCAAGGGAGTATTCGTTGTATACCACTTCAGGCATATCAATATACATCATAAAGCTCAGATAGCTTGATTTTGCTTTACTTGCGCTGTATTTTGCCGTATACGGCAGATACAGCGTGTAAACATCTCCCGCAGACGCACCCTTTATCTGCCATTTAAGCGAGGAGCCTCCGAAGAATCCGTTTGAGCCGTCCGCAGAGACTGTAACCTTTCCCGAAGCGCTTTCATTGTTCAGAGTTTTTGCGCCAAGTGCGTTTTCCGAAGTGTCGGCAAAGTCCGAATTTCCGTCAAAATCCGTGAACTGCGCATTTGTCTGAGCTTTTTTATTTTCTGAATATATTCCCGGGTTGTAGCACGCATATGAAACGTTCGAGAGTATGCTTTCTCCCGGAGCATAAACGTCTACGCTGCCGCCGTAATTTGAAAAGGAGGATATTTCATCCCTGTCGTTGACAGAGCCTACGTTTATAAGATAGTCGCTGTTGATATCGAGCGGTATGCTTTTGTAAGTGATACCGTCATATGATTCGTTATAGCTGTCCGCCGAATCGTTTCCCGCGGCAAAAACTGAAATTATACCTTTTTCGCCAAGTGTATTTATCACGCTTTCAAACGGTTCGCAGCTTGTTTCATCAGTAAGACCTCCCCACGAATTGTTGACCGCAATAATATCAACGCCCAGTTCCTTTGCGCGGTATATGTAGCTGTATGCGCACAAGATGTCGTACAAATCGCCGTAGTCGTCCTCGAACGCTTTGAGCGACATTATTTTAACATCGGAATTAACGCCCTTTACTCCGCTTTGGTCATCCGCAGCGGTTATAATGCCGGCACAGTGAGTTCCGTGTCCGTCGATATCGTCGGGAACTGTATCGTGATTGACAAAATCATATCCGTAAGCTCCGGCAAGATCCCTCTGGTACTCGTTTTTCCACAGATTATCCTTCAAATCACTTTGAGAAGCGTCGATACCGGAATCGACAATTGCAACTACCTTGTCGCCTGATTTTACGCCGGAATCATATATTTTTGAAGCTCCGATATCGGCGTTCTGCTTTCCGCCCGTCTGCCCGCTGTTGTTGATCGCCCACTGAAAGCTTTGATAATCCTCATCCGTATCAGTGAGCTTAAAGCGTGTGTTGCTTTGAACATATTTTACATTGTCAAGCCTTGAAAGCCTGCTTTTAAGCTGACTTTGGGAATAAACGCTTGATTTGACAAGCGAGAAAACTTCTCCGCCCAGGCTTACCGTCCCCGACTTTTGTACTCCGCTTATATTGATAGACGTGTTGCCCGCGGACTTATATGCGACTATCACCTCGCCGCCCTGCGAGCTTTGTGATATTGCAAAAAGCGCAGACGCAAACGGCAACTGCACAACCAGCATAACCGCGGCGAGCACCGACGCCGAAAGCTTCACAAAATAATTTTTCATGTTAACTGTCAATCCTTTCTTATATTCTGCTTACCGCCTTTTTTATGGTGTAAAAAGGCGGTATAACAAACTCGCAAGGTTATTATACCACCTTTTAATATCTACGGTAATTACAATACGTTTACAGTTTATTCGCAATTTGTAATAATTAAAATCCCGATGTTTATCGCTGGGATATGTTTTCAAACAAATCGTCTATACGCATATTAAAAATACGCGCAATCGCAAGCACCTCTTTGTCTGTCGCGGCGCGGGTCTGCCCTTCAAGCTTTGATAACGACGATAAATTTATATCGACACCCATAAGCTGCATATTTATTGCAAGCTCCTTTTGGCTTATATGGTGCAATGCCCTTATTTTTGTAACGTTTTGACCTATTAAATTCTTATCTCCCAAAGGAGCTTGTCTGTGTCTCATGATATTTCCTCCTTGTCTGAGCCTAGACCTAACCTAGACAGGGCTAAATTGCCTGAAAACGGCTCTTTCTCCGCCTAAATGCGGCCGAAATCCTTGACATGCGCCGTATTTCAAGATTTTTGGCAAAGCATAAGGGACATTTCGTCCGGCAAAACCATTTTCTCCCTATCGGGGTTAAGTATATAATAAGTATATCATATATCTTTTGTCATTGAAAGTTTTTTAATTATGTGTTATTATTGGTTTATTATAAAATATGGGGGTGTGTAAGATGGATAGCATTGTACAGGCAGTTTACAAAAACAGTATTCGGTTTCCCGATAAACCCGCATTAATATACGGCGGCGTTACCGTTTCATATAAAAAACTGTTTTGCAAAATATATGCGTTTTCCGCGGCCGTTAAGGCAAAAAAAATCCGCAAAGGCAGTAAAATCGCAGTTGAAGCGGACAATCTTATACTCTATTTTACCGCCATTTTGGGCAGTCAGCTTGCAAAATGCGTACCGATACCGCTTCAAAGAAATATAACCCGATCTGGTCTGCAAAAGATAATTGATACCATAAATCCCGCCGTTGTTTTTTCACATCATTCAACAGAACGGCTCGATTCTTATTTTAACGACTCCGTTTCCGTACCCAAAAATATATCGTTTCCAAATCCGGACGATTTAAGCTCGATTTTTTCAACAACGGGAACAACCGGCAAACCCGAAATGATAGTTCACACTATCAAAAGCACCAAGGCGTGCATAGAAAATCTAACCGAAGGCACTGATATCGATTCGGACAGTGTTTTGCTTGTCTGCGCACCATTTAATCTTTCCTTCGGCTGCCGCAGGGTCCTTGCCGCACTGTATGCCGGTGCTACCGTAGCCGCTGTGCACAGTATACGTCCTATCAATGAGTTTTTTGCCGTCGCTCTGCAAAACAAGGTCAACTATCTTGCCCTTATCCCATCCGATTTTTCAAATCTTTTAAATGCGGACGAAGACAAAATCGAGCTTATTTCGGACCGACTTAAATACGTCCAGACCGCCACAAGCCTTGTGTCCCGGAAAGACAAAAACGAATTTTTAAAAAGATGTCCCGATGTTACGCTGTATAACGTGTACGGCGCGACCGAATCCGGATGTGTAGCCATAAACAATTGCAGTAAAAACAAAAAAGACAACTGCCTTGGAAAAAGCGCTGTAAACGCACAGATAGTGCTGTTTGATGAAAACGGAAAACAAATAGAGCGCTGCGGCGAATACGGATATATCGCTGTTAAAGGCGATATGAACATGAAATGCTATTACAAAAAAAGATATCTTACCGACAAGGTTATGAAAGATGATTTTATTGTAACGTCGGATATTGCGTATTTCGACCAGGAAGGCGACCTTATATTTGTAAGCCGTGTGGGCGATATTATCAACGCCGGAGGCTACAAAATAATACCGGAAGAGATTGAAAATATAGCGCTTGAATTTCCCAGTGTGAAGGAATGTGCATGCGTTGCGCAAAAAGACAGTCAGTACGGTGAGATTCCGCAGATTTTCGTCGTATTTAAAGATGAAACTGCTTCCGAAGCAAAACAGCTTCACAGCTTTATGCTCGAAAAGCTCTCCAGCTATAAGGTTCCCGTGAGCATACGCCCGATAGACAAAATACCCCATTCATTAAACGGAAAAGTGATGCGACGACTTCTTTCGATGATTGATTAAATACACTTAGCTCAAAAAAAAGGGGGGGGCGGAACAAACTTTGTTTGTTCCGCCCCCCTTTTTCATATTTAAAATACAACCGATATCCGGCAGGGATAAATCCCACTAATACACCAATCTTCAACGCTTTAAGCTATTACTGTGCCGATATAGCATCTGGTATAATTCGGCAACGTAATAATATTGTCAGATGAATATTTCTTAAACAATCCCCAAAACTCATTTATATATGCTCCGTAATCGTTGTCTGTTTCTCTCAAAGCATATGAGGACGATAAATTGCGGCCGATAAATTTCTCTTCGCTGTAATGCAAGGGAAATTCAAATATATCCGTTTTATAATCAGTATCAAAAAAATCCAGTCAATAAATTCCTGCGGATAAGACGGGCGAAACTGCGAATACACCTTTTATTTTCCCGAAAACTTATCTTCATTCACTTTAATCAACCACCATATCACAAATTAAGCCGCTGTCTTTTCACAGCCAAAGACAACGGCCAATCAAATGTTACCACCATTTTATCATGTCGGTTATTTCCTCGCGCAGCTTAATAAACTCGGGGTCGGAAACGTTTCTGGGATAAGGCAGATTATTTTCAATCGAGGTTTTAATCGTTGTCGGCTTTTGCGACATTACCAGGCACCTCTGGGAAAGATAGACCGCCTCTTCGATATTATGAGTTATAAATATAACCGTACTTCCGGTTTCACGCCACAGCTTCAATACCTCGTCCTCAAGATAGTAGCGCACCTTTATATCCATCTGACCGTACGGTTCGTCCATCAACAGCAAATCGGGATACATGGCAAAGCTTCGTCCGATAACTATGCGCTGTTCAGCAGAAACAGAAAGCTGGCTTGGATAGGCGTTTCGCTGTTCGCGCAGACCTATCAGATCCAAAATGCGGTCGGTGCGTTTTTGGATTTCCGCCTTATCCGCCTTTTTGATTTTCAAGTTAAATTTTATATTTTCCTCGACTGTTAGCCACGGAAACGTCGACGGTTCCTGAAAAACAAAACTCATATTGTGCTTTTTCGGATCAGCGGGTACGCCGTCGATAAGAATCTGCCCGCTCGTTGGCTCGATAAGCTTTACAAGCAGATTCAAAAAGGTTGTTTTTCCACAGCCTGTCGGACCGACTATACAGACAAACTCGCCTTTTTTAATGTCGAACGATATATCATCCAGCACCAACAGATCTCCGAATTTTTTCGTGAGATTCTGCGCCGATACTTTAGGTAGCTCTGCCATTTTTCTGCCAATTCCTTTCTTGCGCGTTTGCCGCGTTTTATCGATTAAGACGCAATGATTTTATAAAGACAAATCCATGTTTGCGGTTATCTCATCGCGCAGCTTCATAAATTCAGCTGAGGTGTTGCTTCTCGGTCTTGCAAGGTCGGGTATATACTCGCGAACGACGCTTGACGGCTTATCGCTGAGCAATACTATCCTGTCTCCCAAATAAACCGCTTCTTCAATATTATTTGTAACAAAGACAACCGTGGCTTTTTCCTGATTCCTGATTTTCAGTATCTCGTCCTGCATTTGATATCTCGTCTGCGCGTCCAAAGCGCCGAACGGTTCGTCCATAAGGATAATGTCGTTGCCCGAAGCATACGCGCGCGCAATGCCGACGCGCTGCTTCATTCCTCCGGAAAGCTGAGCGGGATATGCCTTTTCAAATCCGTTAAGACCGACTAAATCGATGTATTTCTGCGCGGTTTTTCTGCGTTCCTCTTTTGGCACGCCACGGAACTTGAGCGGAAGCTCAACATTTTTGATAACCGTTTTCCAGTTGAGCAAAGCGTATCTTTGAAAAACAAAACCTACGTCCGTTTTACCGTCAATAAAAGACACTGTTCCGCTGTCCTGAGTTTCCATTCCCGCCATAATATTGAGCAGAACGGTTTTTCCGGCCTGTCCGGGTCCGAGTATGACCAAAAACTCATTCTCATAAACGTCCAATGTTACATCGTCCAGCACTTTGACGGAACCGTTTTTGTTTGCAAAGCTTTTATTTATCGCTTGCAGCTTTATTTTGCACGTATTCTCAGCCATGGGCAAAGTATCCTTTCTAACATTGTTAACACGAAAGAAAACAGCGCACTTGAAATTGCAACAAGGACTATACCAACGAAATCGAGCGCGGTGTCGGGTGTAGACTTCATGCTCATATTAATTAAAAATCCGATTCCCTCTTTAGCGGCTATCATTTCCGCAGCGACAACTGACATCCAGCCTGTTGACAAACCCGTTTTCATTCCGGCGACAATCGACGGTATGCTGTTTGGCAGTGTAATGTTTGTTAATATCTGCCACCTGTTCGCTCCGAGTGTTTTTCCTGCTTTCAAAAGCAGCTCATCGGTTTCACTGATGCTTGAATATGTGTTTATAACTATCGCCATAACGATTCCGATAAAGATTATGATATCCTTGGAAAAATCCCCTGTGATGCCGACCCACAAAACAACGATCGGGATCCATGCAAGCGGCGGAATCGGTCTTAATACCGAAAACACCGGCCAGAACATACGCCTGAAGGTCGGAAAAATACCGAAGCACACGCCCAGTGTAACTCCCGCGACAGACGCCGCAACAAACGACACAAAAACCCTGCGCAGACTTGCAAACACATGCTCGAACACCGATTTTCCCATAAGCGGATTTTCAAGGAGCCGGATAAATCTTTCAACCGTGTCCGCCGGACTTGCCAAAGCGTCGTTAAAGCAGGAGGCTATCCACCAGACGGCCAGCACTCCGATTACCGATATCACCGAAAGGGAATAATAAAATATTTCTTTGCTTTTAGTTTTCATTTTCACAGTCTTCCTTTCGCTGAATATGTCGGCGTCTTAAGCGTCCTACAGCTAAAATTCGACAGAATAAAGACACGATTGTCATCTTTTGTTCCTCCACGGTACCGCTTTTTTCTCAAGTATGCTTAAAAGCGACGTAAGCACAGCGCCGATAAGCCCGATAACGATCATTCCGAGAATAACTATATCCGGTCGCGAAGCAGTCCTTCCCTGCTGAATCATGTATCCGAGTCCAACGGATGACGCTATCATTTCCGCCGCGACAAGCGTTGCCCACGCACTTCCAAACGACACCTTGATGCCTGTGAATACCATCGGCAAAGCCGAGGGCACGCCCACTTTAAAGAAAAGCTGCGCATTCGACGCTCCCGCCGTTTTTGCAACGTTTAGCAGAGTCGGATTTGTAGCTTTTATGCCCGTGTAGGAATTAATTACGCATGGAACAAAGGCGGCTACGAAAATAATGAACGTTTCCGCTTTCAGACCTATACCCAGAACCACTATTACTATCGGTATCCACGCGAGCGGCGGAATCGGGCGCACTATTTCAAATATAGGAGTAAAAAAGCGGTTTGCCGGCCTGAAAAAACCCATAAGAAGACCGAGCGGCACGCCGATAATACATGACACAACAAAGCCAATCAAAACAAGCTTCAAGCTTGTCATCGTGTGGACTATTATAGTGTTGCCGTCCGGCACCACATTGCTGAGCTTGTCGATAAACGTCATCACAATTGCAGACGGCGAAACAAGCTTGCGTTCGGACACTAAGCCCAAATCGACAACCAGCTCCCAAATTCCGAAAAACAGTATTAAACCCGACAGGCTGAGGAGTATCCTCAGCCACATCGGTCTTTTCTTCTCATTATACATAATATAATTCCCGTCTTATTGTTAAAATACAAATACTATTCCGCCGTAACGTTCTCGTATGCTTCCATAAAATACTGCGGCTGTATGAAATCCGAATCAAACAGCGCGTCGACGCTTGACTGTTCAAGCAAATTGTTATCGACCATAAACTGAGCTATTTCCTTTAAGCCCTCTTCTACCTCGCTGACGCCGTTTTCTTCCGATATATAGGATTTCTGTTCTTCTAAACTCGGCATAGGCTTGATATCCGCACTGAAGCGGGACATTTCCTCTGAACTTTCGCTGTAGGTGTTTTTCCACTCGTGCATTTGCGTATAGTAAGATTCAACATCGTCATGGAACTGCCGACTCGCCTTTAAATAGCCCTCAATGAATTTAACGACCAGATCCGAATGTTCATTGCAAAATTCTTCCGGCGCAAAAAGAACGTTAAATAATTTTTTGCCGGTCGCGGCACATGTGGACACGCATGTGTATTTGTCGGAATTTGTTTGGAAGTCCGACCATTGGGGATCAAATCCGACAAATAAGTCGCCCGTTCCGGCAGCAAACGCCGCGGCTCCCGAAGCTCCTTCCATGTTGATGATTTCAATGTCGTCCTGAGTCAAGCCGAACGCTTCAAGAGTTGCAAGCAGCGTAAAGTGACTGGAGGTTCCCTGCGCACAGACTATTTTCTTGCCCTTCCAGTCGTCCGCCGTACCGTAAATATCGGGATAATCGTCAAGCTTGCCTTTGCCGGTCTTAACGATGGAACTGTCGTTTCTTGCATATATTCGATTAGAAAGACCGTCGTCCGACTGCCATGCCAGAATTTTTGTGCCGTTGGCTATTCCGCCGGAAACCGCGGGAAGAGCACCCGTTGCGGTTATATCAAGATCTCCCGAAGCGATCGCCTCATTGATGGTAGGACCGTTGTCAAAAAACGACTCTTCAATATTCAGACCCAAATCCGAATAAATACCTGAAGTATATGCATAATGAAACGTAACCGGCCAGCTTGTATACATTGTTCCCAATCTGACAGTATTATCTGAGCCTGAGCTTTTTTCGGAGCAGGAACAAAGCAAAAGCGCCGACGCTGTTACCGCAGCGAAAAGTTTTAATATCAGTTTTTTCATAGTCAGTTCTCCTTTTTTTAATTTTATTCAAGTATATTATTTGCTTTTTGCAAATAATATCAAATATTTATGCGAAATTAGTTCTAATTCAGAATCAAAATGTAAATATTCTTTATCGAAATTCTATTTTGCAATTAAAAATTTTGGATTTTTGTTAAAATAGTTCTGTGACGTTATAATCAACTTATCTGGAGATGATATTTATGAAAATGATTATTGGAGACAGATTTGCCGACGCGTCAAACGGCGCTGTAATCAAGGTTTTCAATCCTTATAACAACACTCTTGTCGATACAGTGCCAAACGCGACGATCGACGATGTAAACGAAGCCGCACACTGCGCAAAGGTTGCGCAGAAGGAATGGAAAAAGGTTCCTGTTCATCAAAGAGTCGAGCTTGCATATGAATTTTTAAAGCTTGTTGAAAAAAACAAAGAGGAGCTGGCTAAAACGCTGACCCTTGAATCAGGCAAAAATATAAACGAGACCACAAATGAAATCAACAATATTTTTATCGCATGGCGCGCATTTTGCGAAAAAGCAAAACATCTTTATGACCATGTTATTCCCGCAGGAATGGAAAAAAACCACGAAAAAAATATTGTTCTGGCAGTCAGAGAGCCTATAGGAGTGGTCGCGTGCATCGTTCCGTTTAACTTTCCCTGCAACCTTTTCAATCAAAAGGTCGCGCCCGCGCTTTTATCCGGCAACGCCGCTATTGTAAAGCCTTCAAGTGACAACCCGCTCACTGTGTGCAAGCTGGTAGGATTGCTCAGGGAAGCGGGCTTCCCCGCAGGCGTAGTTCAGGTTGTGACCGGTCGCGGCGCCGAAACAGGAAACGCCCTTTGCGAGCATGACGACGTCAGCGCGGTTTCGCTCACAGGCTCAACCCAAGTCGGAGTAACCGTTGCGCAGCACGCGGCGGCATCCCTGAAAAAAGTCGCGCTTGAGCTGGGCGGCAACGACGCGTTTATCGTACTTGACGACGCGGACTTCGACCTTGCCGTCCGCGAGGCGACAAACGCAAGATTTTACAACGCGGGTCAAATCTGCTGCGCTCCCAAACGCTTTATGATACACAAGTCGCTCTATCAAAAATTTATCGACTCTGTCGCAGAGTGCGCAAAATCGCGCCGCGCGGGCGATCCTATTGACCCGCAGACGCAGATCGGCACAGTCATAAGCGAAAAAGCGGCAAAACAGATTGAAGAACAAATAAACCTGACAGTAAAGCAGGGCGGAAAAATAATCACAGGGGGCAAACGCAGCGGCGCGTTTATCGAACCCACCGTTATAGCTGATATTCCGGCAAGCGCCGATATCATGCACGACATGGAGGTATTCGGTCCCGTTATCGCGGTTATCCCGTTTGAAACCGAAGAACAAGCGATAGCCCTCGCGAACGACACGATTTACGGTCTCGGAGGAAGCGTTTTTACAAAAGATATCAAAAAAGCAATGCGCTTTACACAAGAGCTCGAATGCGGAAGCGTTGTTGTCAACGGTTCGAGCTATTTCAGGAGCTTTGAGATGCCTTTCGGCGGCTTAAAGCGTTCGGGAATCGGCACCGAAGGAGTTTTCTCGACCTTTGAAGAATTAACTACTTTAAAATGCGTTGCACTTAAGGGAATACTCTGATTACAATATAAAAGGAGCAGAAACCATGAAACAGCTGGGACTTTGTTCTTCATTATATAAATTTAACAGCGCGAAGGAATTTATTGATGATTTTTCCCCCTGTAAAGATGATTTAATGATTACCTGCGAATATATTTTTAAACCGTTTTTCAGCTCGTTTGACATTCAGTCGCAGATTATATTCCAGGAAAAATTCGGCGCGGGCGAACCGAGCGACGAGATGATCGAAAAAATGCTCGCCGCCGTAAATCCCGGATATAAGCGCGTTATTGCGATAGGCGGCGGAACAGTCATGGACATAGCAAAGCTTTTCGCATTAAAACAGATAACCCCTCTTGAGGATTTGTTCACCGGCAAAATCCCGCCTGAGAAAAAATGCCCGCTTGTCCTTATTCCAACCACCTGCGGAACGGGAAGCGAGGTTACAAACGTTTCGGTCGTTAAATTTTCTTCGCTCGGAACAAAACTGCGGCTTGTAAGCGACTCCTTGTATGCAGACGACGCGGTATTAATTCCCGAACTGCTGAAAAATCTGCCCCGACCGGTTTTCGCCGCAAGTTCTATCGACGCTTTGATTACTTCCGCAGAAGCCTGTCTTTCCCCTTTAGCGACCCCCTACTCCGAGCTTTTCGGTCACGAAGCAATAAAAATGATTTTGAACGGATATAAACAAATTTCAGAACACGGCTTTTCATCACTGGACGGGCTGCTTGAAAACTTCCTGATTGCCTCTGATTATTCCGGGATTTCGTTTGCTTTGGCCGGATGCGGAGCCGTCCATGCGATGAGCTATCCCCTGAGCGGAAAATACCGCGTAATCCACGGTGAAGCGGTATACGCCTTATTCACAGACGTTTTGAGAATGTACAGTAAAAAACAGTGCAGTGACAAATACGACACCGTTTTGCAGCTTTTTTCGAACGCGCTCGGTTGCAAAAAAAGCGACGTTTTTGACAGTCTCGACGCGCTGATTCAAAATATCTTTCCGAAAAAGCCGCTCAGTGCATACGGAGTCACCGAGCAGGACATTCCCGAATTTACAGACGATATTTTGGCAAGATATCGGTCGGTGATGTCACATAATCCTACGGTGCTTGACCGTCAGGACGTTATTGCTGTTTATAAAGCATGCTTATAAATAGAAAGGAAAATCAGAAACCATGAAACAGCTGGGACTTTGTTCTTCATTATATAAATTTAACAGCGCGAAGGAATTTATTGATGATTTTTCCCCCTGTAAAGATGATTTAATGATTACCTGCGAATATATTTTTAAACCGTTTTTCAGCTCGTTTGACATTCAGTCGCAGATTATATTCCAGGAAAAATTCGGCGCGGGCGAACCGAGCGACGAGATGATCGAAAAAATGCTCGCCGCCGTAAATCCCGGATATAAGCGCGTTATTGCGATAGGCGGCGGAACAGTCATGGACATAGCAAAGCTTTTCGCATTAAAACAGATAACCCCTCTTGAGGATTTGTTCACCGGCAAAATCCCGCCTGAGAAAAAATGCCCGCTTGTCCTTATTCCAACCACCTGCGGAACGGGAAGCGAGGTTACAAACGTTTCGATTTTGGGATTTATTTCACTCAACACAAAGCTCAGGCTTGCGCAGGACGCTTTGTACGCCGATAGCGCGGTGTTTATTCCCGAGCTTATATCAAAGCTCCCCCACAGCGTTTTCGCCACCAGCTCCATCGATGCTTTGATCCACGCTATTGAATCCAGCCTTTCGCCTTTGGCGACCCCCTATTCCGAACTGTTCGGTCACAAGGCTATGCAGATGATTATCAGCGGATACCAAAAGCTCAAAGAGTCAAACGGAGAAGCGCTCTATTCACTTTTGGAGAACTTTATGATAGCCAGCAATTACGCCGGTATTGCATTCGGTAAAGCCGGATGCGGAGCCGTCCATGCGATGAGCTATCCCTTCAGCGGAAAATACCACGTCGCTCACGGCGAGGCAAATTACGTTTTGCTTACGGGCGTGCTTAAAATGTACAGTAAAAAGCAGTGCAGCGATAAATACGACATTGTCGTGAATATTCTCAAAAACGCTCTTGGTTGTGAAAAAGACGACGTTTTTGACAGTCTTGACGCACTCATTCAGAATGTTTTTCCGAAAAAGCCGCTCAGTGCATACGGCGTTACCGAGCAGGATATTCCCGAATTTGCAGACAGCGTTTTAAAATACCAGCAGGTAATAATGTCCCACAATCCGACTGTGCTCAGCAGACAGGACGTTATCGATATATATAAATCCTGCTTCTAAAATTTTAATACACAAAAGCTCTTATGCGTAAAAAGCATGAGAGCTTTTTTCTTATATAAGCGGCGTTTCCCGCACCGCTATAGTCGTGGCTTTCATTGCTTTTCGCCTCCTTTTATGATATTATTGCATTTAGACTTGACCAAATAGGAATAAAACGCCTGAAAGCGGCTCTTTTCCCGCCCAAAAGCGACGGCAACTCTGGTTCCGGCGCCATTCAATGACCGGCTTTATTAATTTCTTTGCAGGAAGGAACCGATGACTATGAAAAAGAGGAATTTCTTTTAAAAAGCGCGTATGACGGACTGTAGCTTGGTGTGAGTATATGTATTCCCGAAAATCCCGTTGGTATTATTCAGCTTGTACACGGAATGGCGGAGCATAGAGAGCGTTACCATGAACTGATGGAATATTTTGTGCATAGCACGGCTTTCTCGCCATTCTGCACGACCACCGTGGTCATGGAAGCAGTATACGAACCGAACAGGATCACGGATATTTTTATGAAAATGGCGCCGACGCAGTCGTGAAGGATGTTCACCAGATAACCCGGCACGCTAAAGAACGTTTTCCGGGACTTTCGGTTGTACTGATAGGTCACAGCATGGGCTCAATGGTCGTGCGATGTTATATGCGCCTATATGACGGAGATATAGACGGGCTCATTGTTTGCGGTTCGCCAAGCCGCAATCCCATGGCTAAGTTCGGAAAGACTATTGTAACGCTTACAAAAAAATCAAAGGCTCACGATATCGTAGCACATTTATCCAAAAAATGGCGTTCGGCTCCTTTAACCGTAATATTAACAAATCCTGTCAGTGAAAATGCGTGGATATGCAGCGACAGCACTGTTATACGTGAGTATGACAACGATCCACAGTGCGGATTCACATTTACTTTAAACGAATTTGAAGCTCTGTTCAACCTGATGATACGTATCTATCAGCCAAGCAGATGGGCATGAATAATCCGAATATCCCAATCCTCTTTATCGCAGGAGAACAAGACCCATGTATTGTTGACGGCAACAAATTTGCACAGGCAGTATCATTTATGAAACAGCTTGGTTATAAAAATTGTAACAGCAAATTGTATCCGAATATGCGCCATGAAATTCTTAATGAGACCAAAAAAGAGACCGTTTGAAATGACATTTTATTGTGGATAAAAGGTCTGAAATCCGATAAGGATAAACCGAACTTTGTCGTGCGCAATCCAACGTTACCCCGGCAAAATCCTACTATTTATAAAGCGCAGACTTTCGCTTCAAATCCGTCTTGAAACTATATTAAATAATAATCCCCAAACGTTGTTTACGTTTGGGGGTTATTATTTTTTCGGTACACACTTCGTATATTATTATGCGTTTCTGCACATATTCAACTAAACAAATCAATTATTCCTTTAAAACAGGAATTCTCGCAAGAGAGACTCAAGGCTCGACCGCGGTGGGCGACGGAATCGCTATCCCCCATGCAAAGTCATCGACAGGGATGTATTCCTGCGTGTGCAGGCAGAAATTATCCGCAGGGCAAA
>CAZHWR010000028.1:0-22611 GCA_964536085.1 uncultured Oscillospiraceae bacterium | reverse complement strand
CATACAAAGTTCGAGGGTCAGGTTTATGTTCTTAAGAAAGAAGAAGGCGGACGTCACACTCCTTTCTTCAACAATTACAGACCTCAGTTCTATTTCAGAACAACCGACGTTACAGGCGTTATCAGCCTTGAGGACGGCGTTGAGATGTGCATGCCCGGAGACAACGTAAAGATGTCTGTTGAGCTCATCACTCCTATCGCTATCGAAGAAGGTCTGCGTTTCGCTATCCGCGAGGGTGGACGTACAGTTGGTTCGGGCGTTGTTACAAAGGTCAACGAATAATCGACTTATTTAAATCAATAAACGATTTTAAAAGGCGCTTGGATCACCAAGCGCCTTTTTTGTTGTTGAGTTGTAAAAAATAAAAGGGTTCTCTTATGTAAAGAGAGTCCTTTTATTCGTCTTCAGAGTCTTCGTCAAATAGATAATTGTTTAGTTCTTCAAAGTCTAAAAATTCCGACAAGGTCATATTAAAGGCAGTCGCAATCTTGTGGAGAGTCTTTACTCGCGGGCATTTTGTAAGTCCTCTTATAATATTGTCCCAGGTGGATTGGTTAACACCACTCATGGTAGCTAACTTATTTATTGATATACCACGGCAAGAATGAAATATTGGTACCCAAGCTTCGTTTGGGATGATTACTTATAGATGTGCGAAGTATAGTGTTATTGTTTTATACATGCAGATTAAAAATGTTTATAATAGTTTTATCTTACAAATGGTTTTATCTTACAACCGGAGGATAAACTATAATGTTTATGTTATTGTGCTTTTCTTTTATCGGAAAAGAAAAGCACCAAAAGAAAGCCAAAATAAGGGAGCACTTTTATGTATTCCCTATTCTACAGGTACTTCCCGCTTAGTTAGATTCATAGTGAGCACCCCAAGCAAAGCTTGGAGACCCATATGCTGTTTTTATGAACGGTTGAATATCTTTTTTTCACTACACAGCCGGAAGAAAACGAATGGCGGGAAAAGATGTGCAAGGAGGTTTTGGAAAAATACAACGGATTCTGTAATATAGGCAAGTTGATTCAAGATGCTGTATATAGTAAACCTTTTTATAAGAGGTTTATTTTTGCAGAATTTAATACAAAACCGCTCTTTTCTCTATGAGCATAATAAACAAAAATTCAGGCTGTTGGTGAAACAAATCGCTGAATTATTTTTTGTTGCGGTCAAAACGTGTACATCAAACGATGATTATGTTATGATGAGTTTAATATAATGAGAATTTTGCCCTTTTCCGGGTATGCCAAAAGAAAGAGATGGTGGCAAAGATGAATTTCAAAAAGATACTGCGTTCGTCATTATCGATAGCAGCGGCGGTTTCGATTTTAATTTCCGGCACAGCTGTGAGCAATGAATTTAATATCACGGCTGACGCCGCGACTTCTTCAGTGTATGATTTTAATTACGGCGGCGGAATAACCTGGAGTTCGTCCGACGCTCTGCCGACATTCAGCACGCCTGCCGATACGCTGGACGTTATAGATATTTCAAATATGAGCGACGCAATGAAGCACACGATGATATCATTGCAGGGTATAGTCAACCGCACCAAGCCGCAGATACTCATCTCGAACGGCGACGGTACTCGCGACAGCTGGTTTGACGAGCTTTTGCCGGACTGCAAGCTGAACACCACGACCAGCTATTTTGACATGATAAACAAATACCGCTCATACATAAAAGGGATTGTCGTATACAGCGGCTCAGCAGGATATGAAGACTCAATCAACGTTGCGCTGTCGGTCGCGGGAGTGGAGGACTGCGTTGTTGTCGCGTCCAATTATGCTTCATTTTTTCAGGACAATTACTATGTGACAAGTCCGCTCAGCGTCAAGGTCAATCTTGTGGGCAAATTTTCCGCGTCGCGCGAATCCGCATACAAATGGCTTTATAACAACTACTATAAAAACGGCAAGCTCAACAAAAGGATGATTGTGACCCTTTCTCCCGGCAGCCACACTATTCATTTCGGCGATTTCGCCGTTGCGACAAAATCCGCCGTGCTCTGGATGGAGCCGAACACCGCTTCAGAAAAAGCGGTGCTGGATTTGTTCTTTGACTCTGCAACGGCGGGCGTGACCTACAACATGGGATGGTGGCCGCAGGAGGATTCGGGAATTGTTTACGCGACCTCCAAGGGCGTTTCGACTATTCCGTCGGACTTTTTTGAAAACGCCACTGTTTACATGGGTCAGTCAAAATCGCTTTCTATACCAGAAACCCCCGAAAAGCCCAAGCTGGAAAACAAAATGTATGTGGCTTTGGCTTTGTCGGACGGCGACAACACGCAGTACGACCAAGGGGTTATGAAGCAGCTTTGGGAACGAAGAAAAAGAGCGTCCAGTGATATACCAATCAACTGGACGGTATCGCCCTCGCTTTACTATGTCGCCCCGCAGATGCTCAACTACTATAATACAACGATTACTGGAAACGATATGCTCATAAGCGGTCCGTCCGGGCTCGGGTATACCAAAGCCACGAGATGGCGGCAAAAGAGCGGATTTTTAACTCAGTATGCAAAAGACACAAATTCGGTATTTGAAAAAACGGGACTTAACATAATAACTATTTGGGACAGGATCAGCGAAGCGACTTATACGCAGTTTGCAAGCCTTATGCCGTCACTTTTGGGCGTCACTATAAACAACAACAACTTTAACGACGCGGACAGAACAAACGCCGACAGCATGTATAACTACGTTTACTACAACTGGCCTGCCGAAACCACGGTGCAGTATAAAAATTACACTCCGATTTACGGCTTGGGCTCAAAAAGCGGATATGTCGGTTCGATAGCGGACGGCAAGAGCGATTTAATGGGCAAGCTTGCGAATTATTCCGCGACCGCGCCGAAATTCATATTCAAGCAGTTTGTCGCATGGAATGTGAGCGCCAACGATCTTGTGACTATGGCGCAAGAGTTAAAAGCGCTCTACGGCGACAGGGTTGAGTTTGTGCGCGCCGACCATTTCTTTATGCTTCTAAACGAGTACAACGGTCAGTCGTATAATTTGGCGCTGCAAAGCACGAAAACCTCCGCTTCATCTACAGCGAGCGGATATTCGACACAAGCCGCAGTGGACGGCTCGGCTTCAACCGGATGGCAGGCGGGTTCAAGCAGCGGTCAAAGTTATTATCAGATAGATTTGGGCGAGCGGTGCGAGGTGTATAAATACACGCTCAAAAACGCGCAATTAAGCGGTATGAGCTCCGCCTACAACACCAAGGCGTACCGATTCCAGTACAGCCTGAACGGAACCGATTGGGTAACTGCGGACACTGTTACGAACAATTCAAGCTCAGTTGTGTACAAAACCTTTTCAAACACGATTGCCGCGCGGTATTTCCGAATCGTGTTTGACGACGCGGGCTCCGACGGCATTGCCAGAATCCAGGATCTTGAAATTTGCGGCACAAGGCTTGGAATTACCAATGACAACGCTCCCGTCACCGTTACGCGAATAACGCTGAGTGCTTCCGCGAGCACGATAAATATGGGCGACGGACTCACTATATCAAGCAAGGTTTCCCCGATGAACGCGGCCAACAGTAAACTTACCTTTAAATCGTCCAAAACCTCTGCGCTTACAGTAAATCAAAGCGGCTATGTGAAGGCGGTCAAGGTCAAGACTCCCACAAAGGTTACGGTCACCGCGTCCGCAAACGACGGATCGGGAAAGTCCGCTTCGCTCGCGTTTACTGTGCGCACCGGCAAGGTGGAAAAGATAACAGTCAAGAAGAAAAAACATACGATGAAAATCGGCGGAAAAATCACTCTTAAGCCGACGGTATCGCCGACTACGGCGAAAAACCGAGCGGTAAAATACACCTCGTCCAACAAAAAGGTCGCGACCGTTACAAGCAGGGGAGTTGTAAAAGCCAAGGGCGCGGGCGTTGCCAGAATTACAATCAAGGCGAAGGACGGTTCGGGTAAAAAGGTCGTTGTCACCGTCACCGTTAAACCGAAGCAGGTGACTAAGGTCAAGGTCAAAAAGAGCGGTACCACCGCGACCATTTCCTGCAAAAAGCTGAAAAGGACTACAAAATATATTTATTACGCGAAAAAAGGCTCCGGCAAGTGGGAAAAAATAGCTTCTTCCAAAAAGAACAAGGTTACGGTTACAGGTCTTTCGGCAAATTTCAAATATTCGTTCAGAGTACGCGCCATGAGAAAGTCGGGTTCGAAGGAAATCTACGGCAAGTATTCAAAAACGGTCAAGGTAAAGGCGGGTAAGTAAGCAAATTTATACGGGAGCGGATCCGCTCCCGTATTTGCGTGAGCGTCGGTTTGTCTGATAAGGAGGTAAAATTTTGCCGAGATTTTTTATTGATGAGATAATTAATAACAAGGCGGTCATAACGGGTAAGGACGCTAAGCACATAACAGGTTCTCTGAGGATGAAAATCGGCGAAAGCGTGGTGCTGTGC
Source organism: uncultured Oscillospiraceae bacterium (assembly GCA_964536085.1). Classification (GTDB taxonomy): domain Bacteria; phylum Bacillota; class Clostridia; order Oscillospirales; family Ruminococcaceae; genus CAZHWR01. Next base: position 18,167 of record CAZHWR010000028.1, on the reverse strand, counting down.
GACAAAAACGAGGTAGAGCATTTTTGCACGGTTTTGAGCCTTGGGGAGACGGTCGAGCTTGCGGTGAACGAGTCGGTCAAAAGCGAGGCGGAGCCGGGCGTTGACGTAACGCTTTATCAGGCGCTTCCAAAGGGTGACAAGCTGGAATTTATAATTCAGAAATCAGTCGAGCTGGGAGTAAAGCGAATCGTACCCATGCTGTCGTCTCGATGCATATCCCGCCCCGACGAAAAAAGCATGGCGAAGAAAATCGCGCGCTATCAAAAGATATCGGAGGAAGCCGCCAAGCAGTGCGGGCGCGCGGTCATTTCGGAGGTCTGCGGATTGGCGACCTTTTCCGAGGCGGTCAGAGCGGCGGCGGGCGACGACTGCCCGATGATTTTTTACGAGCTGGGCGGTCAGAGAGCGGGCGACATTTTGAAGCCGGGCGCAAAGACCGTGTCGGTAATAATCGGTTCGGAGGGCGGATTTTCCGAGGAGGAAATCGAGCTTGCAAAAAATGCGGGACTCAAAACCGCGACTTTGGGCAAACGGATACTTCGCTGTGAAACGGCGCCTGTAGCGGCGCTTGCGGTTTTGATGTATCTGACGGGGAATATGTGATAGGCAATAAGCCTGATTCACAGCAAATTTTCCTACCTGTTTGTTTTGCAAAACCGTTTTCTCCTTATTTGGGTTAAGTCTATATTGAAAAATTAAAAAACGGTAAAAATCGCAAATTTCTGTTGTAAAAAAACAAAGGCGGGTATATAATGTAAGCACATGGAAAACATAAATTTATAAAAGGAGTGTTTTATATGCGTGGAAAAAAATTGTTGTCAATACTCGCTGTTTTGGCTGCTGTCTCCGGCGCGGCTATCGCGGTAGGAAAGTATCTGAAAAACAAAGGAATCAATATTAAAAATGCGCTTGACTATAAAAACAATATCTTCTCAGAGGATGAGTATGACGAAGATTTGGATCTTGCCGAGCTTCAGCCGCTTGACGATGAAGCAGGCGAAGCCTCCGCTCCGTCCGCAGGGGATACCGATGATTCCGATGATTCCGAAAGCGAAGCCGGGCAGCCGTCCGAAACCGATGAGCAGGACGAAGCCGATGAGGGCGCGGGTCAGGACGACTGATACATTACCGAATAGTTGAATTTAAACGCAGGGCTTATGTACCCTGCGTTTTTTGTTTGCGCGTTAAAACGCGCAGGTTGATATATTCCTGAGGATTTGTCCTTATTGCGTATCAGTCAAAGCCTGTCTAATATCATAAATATTGGCAACACTATTTATAATGCGGAATCAGGAGAAAGGAGCAATAGCCATGAAAAAAAAGAGCGGACAGGTTTTAACGTTTGCGGTGACGTTTGTCGCTGCTTTTTCGGCACTTTGCGCGATTGTGGCGGCGGCGTTTGCCGCAGGTGATATGAGTACGGCGGCTGAAAGCTCCGATATTCAAAGCGAGGCTGAATATCTGCCGCTTTACGAGCATCAACAGAATATACTGTTTATAGTGTGCGACTGGCGCGGAGGCCAGGCGGAGTTGTTTTGCATTGTCAAGATAAACCCCGTGAAGCAGAAGTTCAATTTTGCAGTGATTCCCGCGCAGACGGTAGCAACAGTGAATATAAGGACGGACACCATAGCGGGGCATTATGACTACGGCGGAAGCCTGATGGCTGTGGACGCGGTTTCAAATGCCTGCGGGATAAAAATAAACCGCTATGTGCGGTTCGCGCGCGACGACCTGTGCGAGTTTATAGACGAGTTAGGCGGAATCGAGTATGACGTTGAGGAGGAAACGCAGAATGTAAATAAGGGGTTCCAAACTCTTGACGGAAGACGAATACTGGAGCTTATATCGGAGCAGTCGGCGGGAGAAAAGCAGTCGCGCGAGGCGACAAAGCTTATTAAAAAGCTTATGAACAGTTCGTTAAAAAGCTGCCTTGAAACTAAAAGCGACGAATTTTTCAAGTGGCTGACCGAGCTGTCGGACACATCGCTTACGGCGTTTGACTATGAATACCGCAAGGAAGCGCTGGAATATATATTAAAAAAGGAAAATCCGGCGACAGGGGTCAAAATAAGCGGAACGTATGACGAAGAGGAGGACGAATTTACCCTTTCGGAGGAGTCGCTGACCCGTTTGCAAAGCGTTTTTTGGCTTAAAAACAGCGAAGCCTGACGGCAACGAATTTGAACTCTCCTAAAACGGCGCTGTTTTGCCGCTTTTCAGCTTATCGTCCTCTGCAAAACCGAGTTCAAATTTGCGTCAGGCTAATTGCAGGTTTACAATCGCTTTGATTTATGATATATTAATATCATAACTGTGTTAAGATGCTTTGCCAAAACGCTTCGGCGTTTGTTTTTGTGAAAGAAAGGGGTCGCATACAATGCCTGAAAAAGAATTTTTTGAATACAAGGGCAAGCCGCTTGTCAGAAGCGGCAGCACAATATATTACGGCGATATGGCGGATCCGTATGTTGTCATGATGCAGATACAGTCGTTAAAAAAGGAAAACGACGTCGAGGTTCCCGACAGGGTGCTCGTTCAGCTTATGGCGACAGATCCGAAAACGCTCCCCAAGGATATTGTGAAAAAGCACACCGAGAAAAACGGACTGTATCAGGCGATCGATATCGCTTCCATATGGCTTAAAAGGTCTCTCGGAGAGTAGTACTGTATATTAGCTATGCGTAAAGCGCCGCGGCAAATTTTGCCGCGGCGCTTTTTTGCGTCCTTATGAACGGGTTTGTTTTGCAGGATTTTCAGCTTTGGCTTAATACGAGCAAAAACACGGCGTTTTAAATATTATATAACAGGGAATAATTTCCCCGTTGTGATTATTTTAAGAAAATCATGGCAAAAATAACTATGACGGAACACAAACGAAGGCTTACGCCTTGTTTGCTGTAAGCAGAAAATCAGCCGTCATAAGGAGAGAATAAAGGTGAATGTTAAAAGGGGAGAAATCTACTACGCCGATCTAAGCCCGGTGGTCGGCTCGGAGCAGGGTGGGATAAGGCCCGTTTTAATCGTGCAGAACGACGTCGGCAACAAATACAGCCCGACTGTTATTGCCGCAGCAATAACAAGCCGGCAGGACAAGACAAAGCTTCCCACGCATATTGAAATAGACGCCATGCGTTGCGGGCTTTCCAAAAACTCCGTGGTGTTATTGGAGCAGATAAGAACTATTGACAAAAGGCGGCTTAAAGAAAAAATGGGCATGCTAGACAACGGCTGTATGAACGAGGTTGATTCAGCGCTCACGATAAGCTTCGGTTTGGGTAACGAAGGGTCGATTACATAAACGGCTCTTTGTGTTTAAAAGCTCTCAAAACGGCAAATCCGTTTTGGGAGCTTTTGCGTTTTAAATTGTATGCGGTGTAAGGAAGGCACTGTATTTAAATTGCAAATATATTCTTAAAATATTGCAAATCTTCCGCATCGAAAAAATGTTTGGAAAATGTGCAAAAATTTAATCGGGGGAAAGTGTGTAAGGCTACAAAAAAGCAGGTCCTCGTTGACTTTGACGGGTGCGCCGTTTAAAATATAAATAGATTATTTAAACGGAAGAGGTAGTTGCAAAATGGGTAAAAAACCGAATCTTGTATACGTTTTCGGAGACCAGCTCAGATATCGGGCATGCGGTTATACCGGCGACGTCAACGCTAAAACTCCCAATATCGATAAGCTCGCCGCCGAAAGCCGGAATTTTATTAACGCTGTGTCGGGGCACCCCGTCTGCGCGCCGTACAGGGCGTCGCTGCTCACCGGAAAATACACCACGTCCACCGGCATGGTGATAAACGAAATCCGTCTCAATCCGAACCAGCGCTCGTTCGCGCACGTTTTGGGCGAAAACGGATATAAAACCGCTTATATTGGCAAGTGGCACATGTACGCAAACGAGCTAGGCAACCATTACGACGTTAAAAACTCATACATCCCCGCCGGACCCGACAGGCTGGGCTTTGAATATTTCGCGGGATATAATTTCCATCATGAGTATCAGGATGTTTACTATCATCTTGATTCTCCCGAAAAGATAACTATCCCGGGCTACGAGCCGGACGGTCAGGCTGAGCTTTGCATGGAAAAAATCGAGGAATACCATAAGTCGGGCGAGCCGTTCGCGGTGTTTTTGTCGATCGGCACTCCGCACGACCCGTGGGAAAAGTGGAACACCCCCGAGGACTGCTACGACCTGTTTGAAAACACCGAGTTTGAGCTTCCTCCCAACTATCTTCCTGAAAACGACCCGCACGCGGACGACTGGGCGAAGCTCAGCGGGCAGGAAAGAAAGAAACTCACAAGCTGGATGAGATGCTATTACGCTATGGTTGCGAATCTCGATAAAAACGTCGGCAGGGTAGCGGATAAGATAAAGCAGCTGGGAATCGAGGAGGACACGATATTTATCTTCACCTCCGACCACGGCGAGCTTTTCGGCGCGCACGGCAGACGGGCAAAAAACATCTTTTACGAGGAAGCGGTCAGGATACCGTTTTTGATGAAATGGAAGGGTCATATTGAGCCTGCTTCTCGCACCGATGTTCCGTTTAACACCGTTGATATCATGCCCACGCTGCTTTCAATGATGGGGCTTGATATTCCCAATACCGTCGAGGGTCTTGATTTGAGCGAGGCGGTTTATAAAGACAGCTTTTCGGGCGAGCCGTTTGGCTGCCTTATGCAGGGAACGGGAGCCACAGCCGCATGGGAGGACGGTCACGAATGGCGCGGCGTGCGCTCAAAGCGGTATACATATGCAAAATATCTTTCGGACAAAAGCGAGTATCTGTTTGACAACGTAACCGATCCGTATCAGATGAACAATCTGATTGATTCCGCGGCGCATAAGGAAATTTTGGCGGCGCACAGGGAGTTTATGGAGCGCGAGATGAGAAAAATCAACGACAATTTTGAGCCGTCCAGTTTCTATGAAAAAAACTGGGTGGAGGACAGAAAAATTGTTAAAACGGCGACTATGCCATATACGCCGCAAAAATAACGGATATAATTATCGGTTGTGCAAAAATCCGGTTATACGGACGAAAAAACGGGCAGTACGACCCAAAGGAGCCTAAATAAAAGGAAGTTAACGCGAAAAACAGTCCGTGTTATCCCGGCGCCGTTTTAAAAGCGGGAGGAAGCTTTTCCTCCCGCTTTATTGCGTTGCGGGAATCTGAAATTCAGTTGCAGGAGGCAGCGGCTGCGCTGATTTTTAGCATTGCTGAGAGAAAAATTATTGATTAACGGCAAATGAAAAAAATTAAGTTGATTTGTTTCATATTTCCCTTGACACACCTAATTTCATTAAGTATAATATATCTGTGTCTGTATGGGGTTATTCCGCCCTTTAAACGGAATAATCGCTTAAGTATGCAAATAATAAAACGTTTAAAAATGTTTTAGGAGGAATTAAATTGAGCAAAAAGTACACGATGCACGTCATCAGCGGTACCCATTGGGACAGAGAATGGCGTCACACTGCGGAGCAGTCTAAGCTGCGCCTTGTTGACCTTATGGACAACATCATCAATATTCTTGAAACAAAAGACACCTACAAATGCTTCTGCGTTGACGGCGGTATGATAGTTATTGAAGACTACCTCACCATTCGTCCCGAAAACAAAGACCGCATCAAAAAGCTTATCAAAGACAAAAAGATGTGGGTCGTCAACTGGTACACACTTCCCGAAACCAACACCGTTGCTCCCGAATCTCTTATTCGTAACCTCCTTTGGGGTCACAAGATGTCCGAAGAGTTCGGTGGCGGCATGAAATCGGGCTACACCGCTACTTCCTACGGTCAGCCTTCGCAGCTTCCTCAGATTTATCGGGGCTTTGATATCGACACTGCGATTTTCTACCGCGGAACAAACCACTACGTTATCAAAACTCCGCTTTTCAAATGGGAAGGCGCGGACGGCTCTGAGCTTGACACTCTGCGCACATTTGACGAAGTTACGCGTACAAACTGGTTCTTCTATGTTCACAACCCGATAGTTCTCGGCAAGCCTTCTAAGGATTTGTCCTATACATACGATAAATCTCAGATCCCCGTGCATATGGCGAGCATGAACCTTTACGAAAAGGCGTTCGTTCTGCTTCATGAGGAATTTGATTACAACCATGATCCCGAAGTGCTCAAAAAGGGAATCAACGCAATTTACGAGCAGGCGGAGCCTTATAAAATCGGCAACCACCTCCTTGCTCTTAACATGGAGGATAACGACGAGCCTTACAAGTATCTCCCCGAAATGATGGATGATATGAATAAGGTAAGCGAGGATATTGAATTTGTTCAGGAATCGCTGGACGATTATATGGATACTATCCGCGCCGCTATGCCCCGCGACGAGATGTATCACCACAAGGGCGAACTTCGCTACACCACAATGGAGTACAACAACTTCAATTCCCTGCTCGGCGCAACTCACTCTTCCAGAATCAAGCTCAAAATGCTCAACGACAAGTGCGAAAACTACCTTATGAATTCTGCTGAGCCGCTCGCTTCATTTGCTTCCTTCTACGGCAAGGAATACCCCCGCACCAACCTCAACCGCGCTTGGGAATACCTGCTCAAGTGCCACGCTCACGACTCTATCTGCGGAGCTGCGGTTGACCGTGCGCATGAAGATATGCTTTACAACTTCTCTCTGGCTCAGACTGTTGCCGAGGAAGTTACCGCAAGAAGCACAATCGCTTTGTACAATCAGGTAGACACCAGCAAAAACTTCGAGGAAGACGATCACGTTATCACGCTGTTCAACACGCTTCCTTATGCAAGAAAAGAAGTTGTACCGCTCGTTATCGACACACCTAAGGGCGGCAGCGGTAAAAAGGTAGACACCGGCGTTGACGGCATGGGCGACACCGACGAATTCTATGATATCATAGATAAAGACGGCAACCTCGTCAACTACACCGAGCTCGGCTGCGAGGATATCAAAATCGCCGTTGAGCGCGAGCTTGACACAAAGGCTATCAAGTTCCCGGCAAGACGCCGCCGTATCCTCATCGAGGCTGAAATCCCCGCAATGGGCTATGCTTCATACGCTCTGCGCTTCCGTGCTCCTAAGTTTGAGTATCTCCCCGAAATCGGAGACAACAGAAAGCTTATCGCACGCGACAACGGCGTACTCGAGAACGACAAGCTCAAGGTTCGCATCAATCCGAACGGAACCTTCTCGCTCACATATAAAGAGACCGGCAGAACAATGGAAAATATGCACTACTTCACCGATTCGGGTGAAACAGGTTCTGCTCACGTTTCAACTCAGCCGCTCCGCAACCCGATTATGACAAGCCATGGCTCTGTTGCTACAATCACTCTTATGGAGACAAACCTCCACAGAGGTACCTTCAAGGTTGAGCTTTCCATCAGGATCCCCGTTGCCGCTACTGAAGACGGCAAGGATCGTTTCACAGAGATGAAAGAGCTTCCTGTAACATATTTCATCACACTTGAAAAAGGCTCCGACATCGTTAAGATTAAAACAGTTCTTACTAACGAGTGCCGCGACCACAAGCTGTGCGTAAACTTCCCGTCCGGTATCAACACCGACTGGGCTGTTTCCGAAAGCGCGTTTGACGTTGCTAAGCGCACCATCAAATGGACCGAGGACGGCGACAACCAGGAGAAATTCTTCCCGTTCCAGCCGATGCAGAACTTTGTCGACGTTTCCGACGGCAAAGAGGGTGTTGCAATCCTCACAAAGGGTTTGCGCGAGTACGAAGTACAGGACGACGAAGACCGCACAATGAAGCTGACTCTCCTGCGTACACAGAGAGCTTACATGACTGCGAACGGCAACATGACTCCCGAAGAACTTGCTCAGTACACCGGTCAGCACTCTATCGGAAAGCTCGAATACGAGTATGCTATTTATCCGCATATCGGCGAGTGGGATGAGGCTAAGGTTCTTCATCACGCTTACGACTTCAAGGTTCAGATTAACGCTATCAAGGGTGTTGTTAAAGAGGGTGTTCTTCCTGTTTCCGGAAGCATCATCTCCGTCAACAGCGACAAGGTTATGTTCTCGGCTATCAAACAGGCTGAAAACGGCGACGGAACAACAATCCGTATCTGGAACATCAGCGGCGACGCTTTCCCGCTTGAAGTTTCCACTCTGCTCCCTGTTAAGAGCGTGATCGAAACCAAGATGAACGAACAGAAGATCCGCGACGTAGACTTCAAGGACGGCAAATTCACCGTTGACATGGGTCCGCACAAGGTTCTCACATTCATCCTGAAGTAAGAAGTATATCAATACTGATTTTCACCGCAGCCTCCCTCGAATCGGGGGAGGCTGTATGATTGACGAAAGGAAAGGTCATAACTATGAGTTATTATGTTATCCCCGACATTGGCTGCTTTGACGAAGACTGCGGCTTTGTAAAGCTCGACAAATGCTCGGACGGCTTCCATGAGGTAGGCAAAAACGGCGTTGTTTCCATCACCGCAACGGGCGACCGCAAGGTTGAGTTTATCGCGTATGAGGACAAGACTATTGCGTATGTTTTGTCCGCAATGGGCTATCCCGCATACTATCCCGTTCACCCCGTTAAATTTGAAAAGCCGCTCAAGGCTGTTTTGATGGACCTCGACGGCACAAGCGTGCGTTCTGAGGAATTCTGGATTTGGATTATTGAAATGACTACCGCGAGCCTGCTCGGCGATCCGGAATTCAAGCTTGAGGAAGCCGATCTGCCGTATGTTTCGGGTCACAGCGTTTCGGAGCATCTTAAATATTGTATTGATAAATACTGCCCCGACAAGAGCATCGAGGAAGCGAGAAGCTATTATTTTGAGCACACTCACAGAGAGATGAACGAAATTCTTGAAGGCCGCGGCAAAGAGGGCGCGTTCGTTCCTTCTCCCGGAATTAAGGAGTTTTTGCTCGCGCTCAAAGAAAAGGGCGTTAAAATCGGTCTTGTTACATCGGGTCTTTACGAAAAAGCATGGCCTGAAATCATGTCCGCTTTCGATACGCTGAAGATGGGCGAAAAGGCGGAGGATTTCTACGACGCTTCTATCACAGCGGGATATCCGCTCAGAAAAGGCTCTGTAGGAACGCTCGGCGAGCTTTCCCCGAAGCCCCATCCGTGGCTTTACGCCGAGGTTGCAAGAGTCGGCTTGGGCATCCCGTTTGAGGACAGAAACCATGTTGTCGGAATCGAGGATTCCGGCGCGGGCGTTGTTTCAATTAAGCTCGCGGGCTTCCCGACTATCGGAATCGGCGGCGGAAATATCGAAAACAGCGGAACAAAGCCGCTGTGCGATTACTACTGCGAAACCTTTGACGAGATTTTGGAAAAATTATTTTAATTTCTAAAAAAGCATTTTAAACGTGTAATACACAGCAAAAGAGCAGTTCAATCTGAACTGCTCTTTTGCTGTGCGGCGAGGTATGCAGATGCGATACGAAATAAAAAAGCGGCACAGTGTAAACTGTGCCGCTTTTGATTAGGCGCTATGATTTGTTAAACTTTGCCTCAAACCATTCCAACGTGAATCCATCAATATCGTTCTTGTTGAGCTTGTATTGCCCTTCTTTTACCTGGGTATTGTACAAACGAGTGTATTTTCCGTTTTTGTCCGTTTTATAGATGGTTTCCGCATCGTTAATCGGCCAATAAGCTCCGGGAACCGGATTAGTTCTATTATCAAAGCCGGGCTCAAGAAGAGGTAAGATATCGATATCACCGACGGCGGGATACGGTTCGTCAAAATATCCTTTTATCTCCACAAGGCGTTTCTTCTGCTCTTTTACCGGAATCGAGGTATACCTATGCTCCAAATTGCCGAGCGTTACATAGTCGTACATATTGACATATCCGTCGGATATGGCGACGGATATTGTGTCGCCTTCGTTCAGATCGCCCTTATAGGATTTGAGCACTTGGATATCGAATACGGTGTACGGGGTTCCGTATTCATCATGTATGTACTGCACGGTATTTACTTTAGCTTTGACGACATCTGTGCACTGTTCGATCATTTCATTTACGTTGGCGCAGTAATAAGCATGACATGACTCGTATGTTATTTTTTCCGTGTGGTCCAACTGATTTTTGTAATCATCTAAGTTCAGGGTGTTATCTAAGGTGATTGTGTAATCTTTGCCCGGCTGCGTTTCGGAGCTTATCGCTTCGGATGTTGCCGAAACAACGGCTTGCGGTGCTGCTTGGGAAACAGCATCCTCGGCGGTTTGCGTATTGGAGCAGGAAACCGTTAAAAGCATCGCTGCGGCTGTGACAAATAATAGTATTTTTTTCATGGTATAGCCTCCTTTAAATTATCCGTATATATGGTTTATGTTGTTGCAGTCAACCGAAGCAGGACGGTTTCGGTAGGTTGTTCCATCTTCCATTTTGCGATACGGATCAGGTGACATTATCGAGGTATTCACTCTGCTTGATGATTCCTGATGAGACAGCCCCATGGCATGACCTAACTCGTGTCCGACCAAACCGGTTTCGGCGCGTTCGGCATATCTGCTTGCATCGGGATTGATTCGAATAATCGCCCAGCCCCAGTTTGCCGAAGACGGATCAACATCGTCATCGTAATATTTGTGATAGGTTTTTCCGTCGTCAAAGCCCAAATAATAGCCATGAAATTCAAACGAAGCGGATGATTTTGTTGATGTTTCGCGTATGGAAATAGATGTTGTAACGCCCGGGTTACTTGAGGTGTTCACCCAGTAATCAACAGCATTTCCTATATTATCGGTTCCGGTACGAAACGAGGCAATCATAGCCTTATCTGCCGAAGTCGAAGCGCTGACCCAATAATATCGGCGGTAATTACCGTAATTTCCGACGCCGCCGGTCAGTTGATGGTCTTTAAATGTACGCCGCCCGTGACTGCACAAAATTTCTGTTGCATATGACGGGAAAATTAATAATTGACTCGTCATAAGCATACATAGTAAAATGGTTGTAATTTTTTTGATTAATTTCATTTTGTCCCTCCTATTATAAATTGATTTTTACGACCCTGCAACTTATGCCATTGGAATCATCCCCTTGAACTATATATTTTATTACATTAATCTTAACATAACAATATTTAATTGTAAAGTTTATGTATTTTGTAAAGTTCGACTTGTTACAACAAAATATGCTATATAACAACAGGAATATTTATCAATTTGTGATTTGCCGAGAAAATTTTAGCAATATATTATAATATAAGCGATAAATATTTGTGAATGTTTTTCTTGAAAATAATCGTTTTAACGCACAAAAGCCCGCCCTGCACGTTTTTGTACAGAGCGGGCTTGATAACGCTTTAACTCCCCAGCCATTCGGCATGCAATATAATACCCTGCTGAATAACCGAATGACCCCGCTTTTCAGGCGGGGTCATCGGCGAATAGGTTATATTCGATTATTTGTTGCGGCAGTAAAGCTCGACTTCCGCGACTCTTGCAACGCCGTCCGCACCCGCGTCGGTGATATCAATTTTGATATACTGTGCGTCGACGGGGGTAACGTCAACGTCGGTCATGTCCTGCGTGTTGTTTTCCTGTGTGTCAACAACCGTCCAGCTTTCGCCGTCAACACTTGCGCTGACGGTGAACGCCTTTGTATTGAGGCTTTCATCCATACCGTCAAGACCGGCGTGCTTAACAACGTAACGCTCGAACGAGAACACCTTGCCGAGGTCGTATTTAAGCCACTTGTCGCCTGATTTGTCGGACGTCCATTTGTTGTCGCCCGAGGGTGAGCCGTTGATTGTGTTGTACGGGTCGACGGTATCGTCGCTCGCAGTGACCTTGGTGCGCGCTGAAATACCGCGGTTGATAGGAGCCTTGTTCGCCTCCGCGCAGAGTGCGAAGAAATGGTCGGCGCGCAAGAACTCGATTTTGCCGGGGTGGAGCTCGTCAAGACGCTCTTTGAGCTTCGCTATATTGGACGGTGAAAGCGACCATGTAACGCCCTGACCCGCCAAGAACAGCGGAGCGGAGCCGTCCCACGCTTTAACGTCCTTAACCATGTGGTTATAGATATCGTCGGTCGTTTCGGCATACGCGGGATAGTTCGGAACGAACGGCAAACGGCCGTTTTCAACATGCAGCTTCAAGGGCGCGGGCTTCTGGAACCAATCTTCCAGCGTTAAGCCGTATAGCGAGCGGAAATGCTTTTCGTACGAGCGGAAGTGGATGTCGCGCAACTCGTCCCAGATTGTAATGCCGCGCAGCCCCGATTTGATAAGGTATTTTTCCGAAAGCTCGGCGTATTTATCGGTAAGCTTTTCGTCTGTAAGATAAAGGTGCTCGTGATGCGCGTCGTAAATAAGCGCATAGCCGAGTCCCGACGGACCCGAAACGAAGCAGTCGTTCTCCGTTGCGGTGTCGTAGTAGTAATTTAAAATCTGCGGACCGATGTCGGGCAGTCCGGGGCTTACCGTCCAGTTTAAGGGCATCATGCCGCGCTTGTGGCTTGACCAGATAACGCTCATTCTGTGCTGGCAGTACTGAACGTTGTCGCCGTCCGAAAGGAAGATGGCAATATAAATCTTGTTTTCAAGCTTCGGCTTTTTCGGAACGGTGGGGATGCGCATGATGTGATCCATCGCCGCGTAAACGGTCGAGTTGTCGTAATAGTCGGACGGGATGGTGGAAATTCCGTAGTGAGTTCCCTCGCCGATACCCGAACGCTCTTCAGGCCACCAGCCGAGGCATATGCTCTTGCCGGCTTCCATGTCTTCAAGATACATGTCGAGAACCTTTTTCTCGTTTTTTTCGCGCGGGTCGAGCCATACCACAGCGCCGCCGACCGCCGCCGCCATATCGCGTACGAACGCGGGGTGGTCTGTCGGACAGAGCGAGAAAAGAATACGCTTTGTGCAGTCTTTCCAATAGGTTTCGTGCATGTATGTATAGATTTCCTCGGCGGTTTCAAATTTGAGCTCGCGCAGGTCAACCTTAATGTCGAGCTTTATGCCGTACTGCTCGAAATAGGAGTATGTATAAGTGTCGACCGGGAGCAGGTTTTTGATATTGGCGACAGTCGCCGCGAGGTTCAAATAATGGCGGCTTTGAGCGGGGTTGCCGTTGTGAGCGTTGTAGATGACAACGCCGTTGAACTCCGACTGGTATTTTGCGATAAGCTCGTAAAGACCTATCATCCTGCGTTTGATGTTCAGCCGCTCGGGCCATGTGTCAGCGCCCTCTTCAAGAGCTTTTACGCTGTCAACAAAAACGCGGGTTTTGGTCTTGTTGACATGGCCCTGCAAAACGGAGACCAGATTTCTGGTTTCGTTGTTGAAAGCAACGGTATTGATAGTGTCGAGCGGGTTTTCAATTTTTGAAAACGAGGGGATAGCCTGGCCCTCCGGCCAGCGGATACCCTCGCTGAATGTCTCATATTTAGGATAGTTTTTAAACATGTTTTCCATATAAGACAGCTCCTTTCCATGATAATACAACTGAATACTATCATAAATAAAAGTGGGTGTCAATCGTTTTGCCGCGATAAAAAACATTCGGCAAAACGCCTGAAATTGAGCGGGAATTTTAGGTAAAATAACACGGTAATAATACCGTCTGCCAAGTTGTAAATGCAGAATTTTTATCCGCCCAAGCGTAAAGCTTTGTTTTAAATGATGTTTTATATTTTCAGCGATTTTAAATATTCCTTCTGCTCCGGCGTGAGCCTGCGGCTTTCGCGCGCTTTTTGTATAGCCTTGTTGTGCGTCAGTTCGTCGAGCGAACGGCTTTCGATAATCTTTACGGCGTGGGGATATTGTTTTGCGAGCGCGGTGGCAAAAAACCACGCCGCCGCCATTTTAATATAATATTCCTCTGAGCGCACTTCGCAGACAAGCGCAAGATAATCCGGCTTGAAAGCGCCGTCAAGGTACAAGTTCATCAGCGTTTTAATACCGAAGCGGACGGTATAGGTTTTGTCAGAGCGGAGCCAGACTTTAATTTGTTCTATAAGCTGTTCCTTGTGTTTGCTGAATACTTTTGGCGAAAGCATGTCGCAGGTCGCCCAATTGTCCACATACGGCAAAAAACGATCTATTTGCATGATACATTCGTCGTAATCTTTGATTCCCTCTATGATAAAAGCGTGGAGATTATTTTCTTCGTAATAATAGTGTGGCAGTGAGCAAATAAACTCTGTACCTTCAGGCGTTTTTGAAAGCGCTTTTGCGTATTTTCGCAATTCGGGAGTTCTGACTCCGATTATGCGCTGTTTTTCAACCGTCGGCATAAGCCGCGCGTGGAAGTCGCGGTATTCCGGGTCGGCGAGCCCGAACAACGCCCTGACCGTGCTTTCGTTTGTATCTTTGCTCATATTGATTTTCATTCCTTCCGTTATGCTGTGATACTGCCGTTTGGTTTATTGGCTTAATTGTAGCACATTTCGCCGTGACGCTCAATCTTTTGCACTTGAACATAACGTGAAAATACTTTATAATAAATTTAGACTTAACCCAAACAAGGATAAATCGCCTGAAAACGGCTCTTTCCCCGCCTAAAAGCGGCTGAAATCCTTGAAATGCGTCAGCATATCTGCGGCTTCCAGCCGCTTTTATCCGAAAAAATTTCTCGCTTTCAGGTGCATTGCAGTTTTGCCCGGCATAAATTTTTCTTAGGCAAAGTCAAAAATCGCGGGAATACTGACGTATTTCAAGATTTTTGGCAAAGTATAAGGAAAATTTTGTTTGGCAAAACCGGTTTCTTCTTATTTGGGTTAAGTCTAATCATATATACGGTGGTATTGTCTATGAAAAAACTTTACGAAGAAACTGTTTCCTCCGAACTGATATACAAAGGTCCTGTTGTCGAACTGCACAGCGACACGGTACTGCTTGAAAACGGCGCGTACGACAAGAGGGACGTTATCACTCATCCGGGAGGCGTGTGCGTTGTTCCGGTGGACAACGACGGGAATGTTTACATGGTTCGGCAGTTTCGCTATCCGTTCGGAAGAGTGATTGAGGAAATTCCTGCGGGTAAGCTCAATCCCGGCGAGGATCCCGCCGAGTGCGGACTGCGCGAACTCAAAGAGGAAATCGGCGCGTCCGCCGAAAGCTTCGAGCCTTTGGGCGAGATGTACCCCACGCCCGCTTACGACAGCGAGATAATATATATGTATCTTGCGCGGGGACTCAGCTTTTCCAAGCAGCAGCTTGACGACGACGAATTTTTAGAGGTTTATAAAATTCCGCTCAGTGAGGCTGTAGAACAGGTCTTGTCGGGAAAAAACCGAGACGCGAAAACCCAGCTTGCTCTGCTCAAGGCGAAGATAAAGCTGGAACAGGATTGACGAACGGTTAAAATACCGAAATTTGAAAGGATGGGTAAACAAATGGCGAAAAGGAAAATCGGAATACTCACCGCGGGCGGGGACTGTCCGGGGCTGAACGCGACTATACGCGGCGTTGCAAAGGCATGTTATCAGACCATGGACGACGTTGAAATAATCGGCATTGTCGACGGATACTCCGGGCTTATCAAGGGCGAGTATCACAAAATGCAACCGGAGGATTTTTCCGGCATTTTGACCCGCGGCGGAACAATACTCGGCACGTCGCGCACGCCGTACAAAAAAATGCAGATAATCGAGGACGACATGGTGGATAAGGTATCCAACATGAAGCAGAATTATAAAAAAATGGGGCTCGACTGTCTTCTGACGCTCGGCGGCAACGGCACGCACAAAACCGCAAATTTATTGAGCGAGCACGGGCTTAACGTTATAGGACTTCCCAAAACCATTGACAACGACCTCTACGGAACCGACGTCACCTTCGGCTTTCACACCGCTGTGGATATCGGTACCGAAGTGCTTGACCGTATCCACACGACCGCTTCCAGCCACAAACGGGTCATGGTGGTTGAAATCATGGGAAACAAGGTCGGCTGGCTAAACCTTTACGTGGGGCTTGCAGGCGGCGCGGACGTTGTTATAATCCCGGAGATACCATACGATTCAGACAAGGTCGCAAAGGCGGTTTTAAAGCGCAGCGAAGCGGGAAAGGGCTTTTCAATAATAGCCGTTGCCGAGGGCGCAATAGACGTTAACGAAGCATCAATGAAGAAAAAACAGCGCGCGAAGTATCGTCAGGAGATGGGCATAACCACCGCGACCTCGCGGCTTGCAAACGACATTGCAAAAAAAACGGGCTCCGACACCCGCGTCGTGCTTCCCGGGCATTTTCTGCGCGGCGGCAGTCCGAGCGCATATGACCGTGTTTTGGCGACTCAGTTCGGCACCTACGCCGCGAGTTTAATTCACAAAGAAATCTATGGCGTCACCGTTGCGTTAAACGGCACTAAGCTCACCGCAAACCGGCTGTGCGACATAGCGGGAAAAAGCCGCCCTGTTCCGCCTGATGAGAAACTCATTAAAGCGGGGCGCGACATGGGCATATCGTTCGGAGATTAATAAACGCTCAATGAAAGGATTTGACGCAAATGTACTGGAAAAGAGAAGTATTGAAATCCCGGGCCAAGGCGGTATTATCAAAGACCTATTGGCATACCTTTCTCGTCTGTTTGATAAGCGGCGTTTTAGGCGGCGGCATAAGCTTTGATTTGGCGACCGATATATCGGATATAAAAGACACGCTATCGAGTGTTTTTTCAAGCGACTTCCTGTTTGATTTTTTGGATGGTTACGGCTTCGGCGGGTACAGTCTGATTACTATTCCCGCGGTTATTATTGGGTTTGCCGTTGCGTTTGCCGTGAGTATTGCGTTTAAAGTTTTTGTATCCAATCCTATCGAGGCGGGCAAATGCAGATATTTATACTACAATGCAAAATCCCCGACTAAGATTTCCGCCATGTTTTCGGGCTTCAATCAGAGGTATTTACGGACTGTTGTAACGCTGCTTGTGCGTGATTTGATTGTCGCAGCGGGCTTCATCATGCTTGTGATTCCCGGAATAATTCTTTCGTATGCGCTCAGAATGGTGCCGTATATAATTGCGGAAAACCCCGAAATAGGAACTAAGCGCGCGCTTTCGCTGAGCCTTGAAATGACAAACTCTCAAAAATTCGACATATTTGTTCTTGACCTCTCTTTTATCGGCTGGATTTTTCTCGGCGTGCTTGCTCTCGGAATCGGCGTACTGTTCGTTATTCCGTATGTAGAGTCCACCAAAGCGGAGTTGTACGGCGCTTTGCGCCGCCGCGCCGCCGTGGAAAACATCTGTACAGCTGATGAGATCGGCGCGGAATATTTCGTCTGATAAACGGATACGGTTATGCATTTGATAAAAAGATACTCTCCGTCGCGCGTTTGCCTTTTGGATGAAATCCGCGGCTTTGCGATAATTTGCATGGTTGTTTATCATGCGTTTTACAACCTCGTGTTCATGTTCGGGTTTGACATTCCTGTGTTTACAAGCACGGGAATGAATATAGTGCGGGATATTTTTGCCGCGGCGTTTATATTTATATCCGGCAGCGTGTGCCACTATTCAAAAAGCAATTTGAAGCGAGGCGTGCTCTGCTTTGCCTGCGGCATGCTTTTGACTGTGGTCACGTATTTTGTAATACCGTCGCAGATAATAAAATTTGGGATACTCCATCTTCTCGGTATTTGTATGATTCTTTATCCCGCTGTCCAAAAGCTGCTCAAAAAGCTCCCCGATTTTGCAGGGCTGCTTATATTTATCGCCGCGTTTTTTGTAACCTACAATCTTCCGCGCGGATATCTGGGCTTTAAGCCGTATCTTGCGGTTGCGCTTCCGCGCAGTCTTTACAATGCAAATTTATTTCCTCTCGGATTTATGTCCGAAACATTTTTTTCATCCGACTTTTTCCCGCTTTTGCCATGGGGATTCGTCTTTTTCGCGGGATTTTATTTCGGCAGGCTGTTAAAATCCGGAAAGATGCCGGAATTTTTCTATTCGCTTCATTGCCGATGGCTTGCGGCAGTCGGACGCAACACGCTGATTATATATCTTCTGCACCAGCCTGTTATATACGGAATAATGGAATTGATAAGTTGGTTGATTAAATAAACGCTCATTTTTGGTCATAGCAAACTGTATTTAAAATCTTGTTCCATGTAAAAACGACCCTCCCGAATCATCGGGAGGGTCGTTTCTTGCTTTTTTGTGATGTTTACTTTTTCAGCGTTGCAACGCCTTTCTTATTTGTCCTGTAAGTCTTCTTGCCAACCTTGACGGACTTCT
>CAZHWR010000027.1:0-25063 GCA_964536085.1 uncultured Oscillospiraceae bacterium | reverse complement strand
TTGGGTACACCATTTTGTATAAAATTTTACCACAATCCCACCCGGTTTTCAATAGATAATTTGTGAATATTTCAGCGCATCTTTTAGTATCAGCTTGCACATTTAAGCGACAACTAAGCGACAAGCGGCAAAATACAGTGTCAAGAAGCTGCATAAAACCACAAGATATTGTGGTTTATTGAAAGAAAAACGCCCATATACAGGATATGAGCGTTTCTTAATATAGTTTTGTCGGAGCAACAGTGAATAGTGCAATGGATGGGGCTATTCTGTTATCGATGATTGCTGGGATTGCCTGCATTATCTATGCAATCGATAATCAAGAGTAATAGGACAACTTCCCGTTTATCAAACAAAGCAAAATATCAGCCGCAATCGAATTGCAGAGCCCACTATGACACTTTCACCGTTGCGCCGCAAAGTGTCATAGTGGGTTACGTGCTTTGAAAAAGCTGCATCACTAAAAGGTAACGCTACACCCGAAAACAAAAAAACGGCATAACCGATATGGTTATACCTTACATCAGAATCAAGATTCAGTTTTAATACAAAAACCACCAGGGGCACCTCCCCTACGGAGGGTGCCCCAAGGACTCCGTTTTTTGATTTTTCTGTCGGCTTTCATACGCCGGTCCAACAGCGGATGCGTTTACAATTCGTCTATGCTCACGGGTTTTGCCAATTTTTCCCGCGCGACATACAGCGTCATATCAGCATTTGTGCGAAGCGTCCATTTGACAAGCGTCAAACGGCGGTTTTTTATTTCAATGCAGGTGATACTCCACGGATGGACGCAGCTTCCCGTGTTAAAATAAGGCGAATCGGCGCTGCCTGTCATCGGACGATGAGTATGCCCCGCGATAAGCAGCGTTTTTTCGCGCTTAGCCCATTCAACAAGACGCTTTTCGGTTTTATCCTTTCTTGTGTAACTGCGCGCGGCGCTCGTCGGATCGAGCACCCCGAAAGATTCCATCGGCTTCCATAAATACCGCACAAGAAATCCTGACACGGGCGCAAGCGTGCTGTTAAAAAACTCCGCCTGATTGCCGTGAGTCAGATAAAACTCCTTTCCCGACGCTTCGTCTTTCAGGATAAGCCCGGAGAAAAATCGGGCGTCGTCTAAAAAGCTGTCCTGTCTGTGCTGACCCTTTACAGCCCTGCGTTTGCAATGCCTGCGGCAGTATCGGCAGGACTTTTTGCAGTGATCGTGGTTGCCGTACAGCATCCAAAGCCGATTTTTTGCGCGAAATTTTTCAAGAAGGTCAAAAACATCACTGTGAATGTCAATGATCCTCTTATACGACCTGTTTTCCCATAGCTCGTCGCCGTCGCCCAGTTCAAGATACGTGTAGCCCTGTTTATAGTAACGGTTCAGAGCGGCAAAATATAAATTTTGATTTTTTGCAAAATTGTCGTTGGAATTTCCTATTCCGCGGTGGCAGTCGCTTATTAAAACATACCGCGAGTTTTCGTTTACAGGCAGCACCGGCGCGTTTTCAAAAGCCTCGGTTATCCTTTTATACCAGCTCATCTGTGTACCTTCCGCACTTTTTTGCCTTGCGCAGACGAACCGTCCTTCTGAAGGCAAACGGCAAAAAGTAGTAAAGATACAAAAGTTTATCCGACGAAAGGCAAAACGGCGCCGTGATTTTAAGATAAATACGGCAGAATATTCTCGTTTTCCACAGAGCATACCGCATTCTCAGACCACTGTCAGACAGCATGGCGTTCCGCGATTTGGGCCTTGTGAACAAAACACGCACTGACGCTCCGCTCACGCACAGTTCCCTGCGGGTATAGCCCAAATCCAGCATGCTTTGCAAAAACGCCTCCCTCATCTGCATATCCGGAAACGCGATTGTTATCTCCGACGTAAGGGCGCTCGGACACGTCCACTTGCCCATGCAAAAGCCCGCCAGCCACCAATGAGGCAAGCCATCGCAGAACAGAATATCGTCTTCTGTAAAAAGCCGGATGTTCATAGGGAGCATTTCCTCGTCCGACGCCGCCTCGAAAATCGTATGGCTCAACCGCTCCGGCGGCACGATCGAATCAGCGTGGTAAACGCCCGCTTCCGCACCGGTGTTTATCCCATACTGTCCTTTCCAGAATTGGATAAGCCAGGTCTTTTCCTTATAATTAAAATACACCGGCTCCGAATCAAAAACCATGTTCATAGAGGACGCGGCTGCGTCGTATATTCTTCCGTATCCGAATTGCCTCTGCCATGCGTCGGTGCGCGATACAAATATATCCTGATTCGATTCATACGAAAATCCGAACGGCTCAATAAGCTCATTCAGCAAACAGCATTTTTCTTTTTTTGACATGCATTTAACTTTACATATTATCTTTCGTTTTCTATGGTGATTTATTATAAAGAATACTATCAATACCAATAAAATCACGGAAAATAAAACATACAAATATATCTCTCCTATCAGAAGCAAGAAGCAGGCTTGCTTTCGGTAAACTCGGCAAAGCATGAAAGCTTTTCTTTCACCCTTTTGATACATTATATGTTAAAGTATAAAAAAACGGGAACATGGTATGAGTTCAAATAAAAAACCGTCCGTTAAAAACGGACGGTTTTTTATTTATCTGATAATTTCAGTTATGCCTTTTTGATTTGTATAGTAACCTGCTCGCCGTTTATGTCCCACTGTTTTTCGGCGGCGTTTTCAAGCTCTTCACCGCATACAATGCTGCTTGCAAGTACATCTACGGATATATCCTTCGCGCGCTTTTGAGCAACGCCGCACACAGAATCGCTTCCGCAAAGCGAAACGTCAATGTGATCCATAACGTCGAAATCGGCTTCCTTGCGCATCGTCTGGATTTTGCTGACGATTTCGCGGATTATTCCCTCCTCGACAAGCTCACTCGTAAGCTCGGTGTCGAGCGCGACGGTAACTCCGTTTTCGCTTACAGTGTAAAAACCGCTCTTTTGCTGCGATTCGATAAGCAGATCATCCGCCGAAAGCTCAATATCGCCGTCCGAAAGCGAAAGGGTGATAAATCCTTTCTCGTCCAGCTGAGACTTTGCGGCACTTCCATCCAGTTCAGCCAAAAGCTTGCGAATCTCGCCCAGCTTCTTGCCGTACTTCGGTCCGAGGGTTTTAAGCTGCGGCTTAAAGGTATAATCGATATACTCTGCAATCGAGTGTGCCGGCTCGATATTGTGAACGTTAAGCTCGTCAGTGATTATTTCCGCGGCGTAGTCTTCAAGCTCAGGCTCGGTGTGAACGTAAATTGTACCGAGCGGCTGGCGGTTTTTGATATTCGAGCCGTTTCGCGCGGCGCGTCCAAGCACGACCACCTTTAATATCTGCTCCATCGACGCTTCAAGTTCAGCGTCAATCAATTCCTCGCGAACCTTCGGGAAATCGCACAGATGAATACTTTCCTTTGCCGATTTGTCGATTGAGCGCACCAAATTTTGGTAAATTTCCTCCGCCATAAACGGTATCATCGGGGCCGCCGCCTTGGTGATATCGACAAGCGCTGTGTAAAGCGTCATATAAGCGTTGATTTTATCCTGCGTCATGTCGGCCGCCCAGTAGCGTTTTCTTCCCCTGCGCACATACCAGTTGGACATTTCGTCGACAAATTCATCCAGCGCCTTAGCCGCTTCGGGTATCTGATAATCCGATAGATTTTTATCGACCTTTGCAACCGCGCTGTTGAGCCTTGAAAGCAGCCATTTGTCCATTATCGACAGCTTATCATATTCCAGCTTATGCTTTGTGGGATCAAAGCCGTCAATATTGGCATACAGAACATAAAACGCATATGTGTTCCACAGCGTACCCATGAATTTGCGCTGACCCTCGGTTACCGCTTTGCCGCTGAATTTCTTCGGCAACCACGGCGCGGAATTGGTATAAAAATACCAGCGGATAGCGTCCGCTCCGTAGGTCTCGAGCGCTTCAAACGGGTCTACGGCGTTGCCCTTGGACTTGCTCATCTTCTGACCGTTTTCGTCCTGAACATGACCCATTACAATGCAGTTTTTAAACGGAGCCTTGTTGAAAATAAGCGTTGATATCGCAAGCAGCGAATAAAACCATCCGCGAGTCTGATCGACCGCCTCAGAAATAAAGTTTGCAGGGAACTGCTGCTCGAACAGTTCCTTGTTCTCAAACGGATAATGGTGCTGCGCAAAGGGCATCGAGCCGGAGTCAAACCAGCAGTCGATAACCTCCTTGACGCGCGTCATTTCCTTGCCGCACTCGGGGCATTTTATCGTTACATTGTCGATATACGGTCTGTGAAGCTCGATATCCTCCGGGCAGTTTTCGGACATGGATTTTAATTCCTCGATACTGCCTACGGAGTGCCTGTGACCGCATTCGCACTCCCAGATATTGAGCGGCGTACCCCAGTACCTGTCGCGGCTGATACCCCAGTCCTGAACATTCTCCAGCCAGTCGCCGAAACGCCCTTTGCCGATATTTTCGGGAATCCAGTTTATTGTGTTGTTGTTTTTGATAAGGTCATCCTTGACCGCCGTCATCTTGATAAACCACGCTTCGCGCGCATAATAGATGAGCGGAGTGTCGCACCGCCAGCAGAAGGGATAGTTGTGCTCAAACTTTGGCGCTGAAAACAGCAGTCCGCGGCTGTCGAGGTCGACTAGTATCTTTTGGTCCGCGTCCTTGCAGAAAACTCCCGCCCAGTCGGTCTCCTCGGTCATCTGACCTTTTGCGTTTACAAGCTGAACAAACGGAAGCTCATATTTTCTGCCGACCTTTGCGTCGTCCTCGCCGAATGCGGGCGCTATGTGGACGATTCCCGTACCGTCGGTAAGCGTTACATATTTGTCGCAGGTGACGTACCAGCATTTTTCCTTGGGCGACACAAAATCAAACAGCGGCTCGTATTCCTTATATTCAAGCTCGCTTCCCTTAAACCGCTCGAGCACTGTGTATTCGTCTTTCAAAACAGCCGGAGCCAGCGCCTCGGAAATATAATATACGTCCTCCCCGCACGAAACCTTTACATAGTCGTAGTCGGGATGAACGCACAGCGCCACGTTCGACGGCAGCGTCCACGGAGTCGTCGTCCACGCCAGAAAATATGCGTTTTCGCTCTTTACCTTGAATTTCGCGACAGCCGAACGCTCTTTAACATCCTTATACCCTTGGGCTACCTCGTGCGACGAAAGCGGAGTTCCGCAGCGCGGGCAGTAGGGTACGATTTTAAAGCCCTTGTACAAAAGCCCTTTGTCGTATATCTGCTTTAACGCCCACCATTCCGACTCGATAAAGCTGTTGTCATAGGTTACATATGGGTCGTCCATATCGGCCCAGAAGCCGACGGCCTGGGAAAAGTCCTCCCACATGCCCTTGTATTTCCAAACGCTCTCCTTGCAGCGAGATATAAACGGCTCGAGTCCGTATTCCTCAATCTGCTCCTTGCCGTCTAAGCCGAGCATTTTTTCAACCTCCAGCTCAACCGGCAGACCGTGAGTATCCCATCCCGCCTTTCTCGGAACCATCTCGCCCTTCATTGCGTGATAGCGCGGAATCATATCTTTAATTACCCTCGTTAAAACGTGACCGATATGAGGCTTGCCGTTTGCAGTCGGCGGACCGTCGTAAAAAACGTACGGCTCGGCGCCGCGGCGGTTTTCAATACTCTTTTCAAAAATTCCGTTCTGCTTCCAGAACTCGCAGATTTTTTTCTCCCTTGCCACAAAGTCCAAGTCGGACGACACGCTTTTGTAAAGCTTAGCTTCACCTGATTTTGCGTCTGCCATTTTTCTCACGCTCCATATAAAAATTCTGCCTGCATGTAAACAAAAAAGCTTCCGACCGTAAAATGTCGAAAGCGTAATTTCAGCGGTCACTGCATACAAGCATATGCGCCCCTTATAACGGAGGGAACCCGTTGACGCCTAATAACGCATGCGCGCGTTCGGGCCACAGCTCGAAAGTGATGTAAAATCCGATTTTAAAGCGCCGATTTTCAGCGAACACGGCTCTCTGGAAACTCAAAAGCGGATTTCTGTCTTTGTCACAGCCTTTAACAGATACAGAATATAAGGTTAGAAACGAACTTTAGCAAAGTCTTTTCGCCCCTTATTGCCTGTTTTTAAAATTATATTATATTTTGCTTGCAGTTGTCAATACAAAGCATCGCCGGTTTTGCGAAAAATTACTAAAATAGGAAGCAAAATGCATTTTTAGCTTTTCATATTATCAATTCTATTTATTTTCCATAAAATCGCCTCTGAATATTGTACATCCCGCATAAAAATTGTAAACGATTTTGCTATCCCGCCCCAAAAAAGTTGCAATTAGCGTCAAATCGTGTATAATTAGAAGCGTTGTTACTATTTTGTAATAATTCTAATCAGGAGATGATGACAATGGCTTTTAGGCGAAAAAATTCCGAAAACAATTCGGGCGCCGAAAGCAAAAAAAACAATTTTCCCGGCGTAAAACCGACAACAGAACATTTTATGAGACTGCTGCGCAAAGCAGCCTATGCAATATACAACAACGCTGTTAAAGCGTCTGTATTTTGTGCAAAAAGCGTCCGTGCTTTTTTGTATGAGTTCACGAGATTCACAGTTCTCGCGGCAAAAGGACTTTGGTATATGATAGAAGTCCCCGCACGCAAGCTGGGAATTCGCTTTTATAAGGTATATATAAGAACCGTTACTGTTATAACCGAGCCGTACCGCTCGTTCAGGGCTTACTTTAAAGTAATAAAAAGACGGTTGGATGAATCAAACGAAGACGCGTCGTCCGCAAAGGTCGTTTTAAAAACCGTAAAAGAGGGCGCGCGCCGCAACAAGTCTCTTATTGCAAAAACTATACTCAACTATACCGCTCCCGTTGTATGCATTTTTGCTTTGGTCTGCGTAGTGCATTTTGCCGAATCGCTCACTTTTGCAGTTGAGGTCACTTTCAACGATCAAACCATAGGAACGGTTAGCGAAGAAAATGTTTACACTACCGCGCACAACATGCTGATGCAGCAGATAGTTTACGACGGCGATGAGGATTCAAGCCAGATTTCTACCGATTCACAGCTCACATTAAAGCTTGCTTCTGAAAGCGAGCTGGTGGACAGCGACACTCTGGTCGGAAGAATGGTTCAGTCTTCCGGCGAAGATATCGTAGAAGCGGTCGGTATATATATAAACGGTAATCTTCTCGGCTCGGTCACCGATTCAGAACCCATTACGACCGCGCTGAACAATATACTGCTAAAGTACAAAAAGAAAAACAGCACGTCTATTTCATTTGCCGACGACATCGAGCTCAAAAGCGGGATATACCTGACCGAAACGCTTCAAAGCGAAAAAAAAATTGTCAAAACGCTCAAGAGCAATAAAACCAAGAAAAAGACCTATAAGCTCAAAAAGGGCGACACCCCATCGGGCGTAGCGGAGAAGTTCAACGTTAAAATCAAGACACTTTACAGCTTGAATCCGGGACTTAAAAAAAAATTCAACGCAGGAAGAAAGATAACTATCACCGCCAAGGTGCCCTTCCTTTCCGTCAAGGAAGTGCGGCGTGAAAAATACACCAAAACCCTAAGCTACGACACGGAGTATGTAAACGATTCGACTCAGCTTAAAGGCTACACCGAAACTATCAGGAGCGGTAAAACCGGAAAGGTCGTCGTCACGGCGGACATCACGTACGTAAACGGCGTTGAAACCGCGAGAAAGGTCGTTTCCAAAAAAGTCACAAAGCAACCTGTCAGCAAAAAGGTCAAACGCGGCACAAAGACGATATCCAGCACATATTCCGCAGGTCCAAGCGCCACTGTGATCGGAAATTCGCAGTTTATATGGCCCGTCAACGGCGGGTATACCTCCAGCCACTATGGATACAGAGACGGAAGTCTTCACAAGGGTACCGATATTGCCGCGTCCGCAGGTACTGCGGTCTATGCGGCGGCGTCAGGTACGGTATCGCTTGCCACATGGTATTCAGGCTACGGCAAGTGCGTCATTATTGACCACGGCAACGGCATACAAACGCTGTACGGTCACAACTCGGCGATATATGTTTCCGCAGGTCAAACAGTTTCACAGGGGCAGAATATATCCGCTGTGGGAATGACCGGGTGGGCAACAGGAAACCATTGTCACTTTGAGGTCAGAATAAACGGCTCGTGTGTAAATCCCGAGACGTACATCGGAACAAGGTAAAGCCTTCTTCCCCGAATCAAGCAACAAAAACACTGTATTGTTTTTACTGAAAACGGAGCCGCTTTTATAAAAGCGGCTCCGTTATTGTCGTATCGATATGTTATTCCTGCGGCTGTTCTTCGTCCTGAACATAAGCCGGAGACTTTTTGTCCGTGCAGGGCAGAAAGCAGATTAAAATAGCTGTAAGATAAGCAATATTGTTATCGTCAAAAGCCCACAAACAATCCCTTTATTATATTTACAGTATAACTATCTTTGTCCCGTATCCGGAAACTATGTGATCCCTGCCGGTATTTGGAGTCAAAAGATAGGTGTTCGCAGAGCGCCAGATGTTTTCGTCAAACCGATAATCGGCGGTAGGCCAGAAAACGGTTTTTGCGTCCGCAAGCTCG
Organism: uncultured Oscillospiraceae bacterium; assembly: GCA_964536085.1. GTDB lineage: Bacteria > Bacillota > Clostridia > Oscillospirales > Ruminococcaceae > CAZHWR01. The sequence goes on along the minus strand of CAZHWR010000027.1, from coordinate 16,498 downwards.
TAAATTTCTGTTTTCGCTCCGTTGAAGCCGTGATGCGAAACCTGAACGATATCGCATTTGAGCCTTTCGGGACAGGTTTTGACTATAACGTCGCTGGTGTCGTCGCTCATGTCGCCAAGCCAGAGCGTCTTTTTGCCGTTCGCGGTCATAATGAGCAAGGTCGAGGTATCATTAAAATTATACACCTTGTGAGGATACAGGTCCTCATGAGTATAAATAACCTCAAAGTGCAGATTGCGCACGGTAAATTCCTGCCCTGTGTGAAGACGTATTATCGGGATATCCGAAGCGTATTCATTGAGTATATCATAAAAATAATAGGTATTCTGAATGTCTTTTTGATTCCAGCCGCCCGATTCGGGAAGCGTCATCGACGGGAAGTTGAACAGTATCTGTTCGATTTTGACCTTGTTTGAATATTTTCGGATAAAGTCCGCAAAGCAGCCGAAATGATCGTTGTGAGCATGGGTGCAAAACCAGCCGTTTATAACTATTTTATCACCTTGGCAGCTGTCACACAGGAAATCATAAAGCCTGTCGCATTCGCCCTCGGTAAAATAGCCGCCGTCGATGATGAAAAAGCTTTGGTCGCAGCATTTTATAACATACGACATTCCGCAGTCGACATTTGTCTGATCTAATGAAAGCTGCGCTATCGAGCATTTCCCGCTCAGCGCCGGCTCGTTTGACGGCAAGAGCGCGTTCGGCTCAAAAACTGCCCGCACCTCCGCGCGCGGCTCGCTGTAATATATGTAAAGCAAGTCCGAGTCCTTAAAATATCCGCGATAAACGTTTTTGTCGGTTTCGCGGACAAAGCGGAGGGAAAATCCGTTTTCAGCCGCGCACGCGCACAGCTTTTCAAAATCATCACCCGACGCATTTTGCAGGATTCTTATTCCGCCGCCGAGACCGCCGTCGTACTCAATAAACCGCGAATCGCGAATAAATTCAGGAAACTGCGGTTTGGCGTTTTTGTCAATAATTATTTTTATCACTCCGTTTACAATAGCCGACTGCACCGTCGGCTTTAGCTTCAGACGTTCGGCGCGGCGTGACCGCGCTGAAAGCATTTGCAAATGACCTACAATTGTATTATACTAATGACTGACGTTCAATCAGACCGTCGGGATCAATAATAATTATTTCCCTGCCTTTAGCTTTAGCATAGGAAATCGTACCCGCCGTACCGCCGGGAGCGCCGTTGAAAACGGCTATCACCCTCTGTGAACGATCCACCATATATTTGTTCCTTATAATATACGACTGCTTTGAGTAGCTTTCGCACACCGCCGTCTTTTCATCACAGCGGGCGATTATGCCGTCATAACGGCCGCGCCATTTTTGCGAAAAACCGCTGCCCTGTTCCGGAAACGGCAGAGCGCAGATAAGCTTTATTTCAGGATGCCGCTGTTTAAGGTACAATACGAGCTCGGCAAAAAAAATATCCGTTCCGCGCGCCATTCCGGATATGAAATTTACATATCCGTCGTCAATCGCCTGTTCGATTTGGATTCGGATATCACGCTTTAAAAGAGCGAGCTTGACGTCAAGCGAAGCGTCGTTCGAAAATATTTTCTCAGGGCGGTGACCTGTAAAGCAAACGGTCTTTTGTGTGTTATCAATTAAACTCTTATTCATAGCAATGAGTATAACATTTTTACCGTCGTATTTCAAGACGAATATCAAATATGGCTAAATTTTGACGCAAAAGGGTGAATTAATTACTTTGAACAATTTTTTTAAGCGCACATGGGCGCAAATCAATTTAGACAATTTAAAACACAATTACAATATCATTAAAAAAAGCCTGCCTCCGAATACGGATATCATAGCCGTTGTAAAGGCGGACGCTTACGGACACGGGGCCGACGTTGTTGCAAACGAGCTTGTCGGATACGGAGTAAAAATGTTCGCCGTTTCAAATCTTGAGGAAGCTGTGGCTTTGAGGAAATCGGGTATTTCGGGAAGTATACTTATTTTGGGTCCGACTCCGACAGAATACGCTTCACTTCTTTGCAAAAACAAAATCGAGCAGACGGTACACACGCTTGATTACGCCCGCGAGCTTGGCTTTGCCGCGGAAAAGGCAAATGCCAAGATCCGCGTCCACATTAAAATCGACACGGGCATGAACCGCATAGGCTTTAACGCAGAACGGACGGATTTTGCGCTTTTGGCAAAAGAGCTTAAAAGGCTCTCGCCGCTCAACATAGCCGCCGCATTTTCACACCTTTCCCACGCGGACAGCAAATCGCCCGACGCGCGAGAATTCACAAGCTGTCAGGCAAATCTGTTCCGAAAAGCGGTAAGCGGGCTGAAAACGGTATTTCCCGATTTAAAAACACATCTTCAAAACAGCGCTGGAATCGTGGATCATCAGAACATGGCGTTTGACTATGCGCGCCCGGGAATAATCCTGTACGGCTTTGCCCCGTCGGACGACATGGAGCGGGCTCCGGGATTCCGCCCGGTCATGGAGCTTAAAAGCTGCATCACCGATATAAAAACCGTTCCGTCAGGTACGCCGATCGGATATTCGCGCGCGTTTATAACCGAGCGCGAAACCACTGTGGCGACTGTTCCTGTCGGCTATGCCGACGGTTATCCGAGGCACCTGTCTTCAAAAGGCGCCATGCTGATAAACGGTCAAAGGGCAAGGGTTATCGGCAACGTGTGCATGGATCAGACCATGCTGGATGTCACAGGGATAGAAAATGTGCAGGTCGGCGACACGGTAACTGTGTACGGAAGAGACAAAAACGAATACTACGGAGCGGACTGTGCCGCTCGCGACGCGGGCACTATCCCCTACGAGCTTGTCTGCTTAGTGAGCAAGCGCGTTCCGCGGGTATATTTGAAAAACAATAAGATATTCAAGGTCAGCGACCTTATTTTGGAATAATCTGTTTTAACGGAAAGGATTTGAATTATATGAAAAGCCGCACAAGAATCATCGCGCTTATAGTCGCGGGAGTGATGGTACTGAGTCTTATAGGCTCGGCGCTTATCAGCCTTTTGTCGCATTAATTCTAAACAGCATTGCGTTTTGCCGCATTTTTTAATAAAGCATTTGGTTATATTGCCAAATTAGCATGTTAGCTATTTACTATGCTAAAATATTGTGATATAATTGCAAAGGTAAAATAATCGAAAAGCCGCTTCCCGCCAAGTGCGCGGTCGGCTCAAATCATTTTTGAATACGGGGTGTATTTTTGATGAAACTTAAAAAAATCGGCGCTTTGATTTTAGCGAGCGCTATGTGTATGTCGGTTGCACTCTGCGGATGCTCCGATACCGATTCAACAGCTTCCGACGCGGAGTCGGCCGCGTCTGCGCAGGACAGCGCAGACACCTCGCTTGATGAAGTTCTTTCCAAGGGAGAATTTGTTCTCGGACTGGACGCAACCTTCAAGCCCATGGGATACACAAACGAAAACGACGAAATCGTCGGCTTTGATATCGACGTTGCGACGGAAGTCTGCGCAAGGCTTGGCGTTAAGCTCATCTGCAAATCGATAAACTGGGACACCAAGGAAGAAGAGCTCAACTCCGGCAGTATCGACTGCATATGGAACGGAATGTCCGTCAACGCTTCACGCAAAAAGGAAATGAACCTCTCCGAGCCGTATATGAAGAACTCGATGGTGTTTGTAGTAAAAGGCGACAGCTCGATTGCTTCGCAGACCGACCTCGACGGCAAAAAGGTAGCCGTTCAAAACGGCTCTACCGCGCAGGAAATCCTTGAAGCTTCCGAATTAAATATAACGGCAACGGGGCTTGCCACCAATGTTGAAGCCTTGCAGCAGCTCGAAACAGGTCTTGTCGACGCCGTATTCATGGATTCCGTAGTAGCAAACTATGAAATATCCTCCGGCAATAAGGACTATAAGATTCTTGAGGACGGACTTGAGGAAGAAGAATACGCCATCGGCTTCAGAAAAGGCGATCAGGCACTGCGCGACAAGGTTCAGGAAATTTTGAGCGAGATGAAAAAAGACGGCAAGCTCGGAGAGATCTCAACAACCTGGTTCGGCTCCGATATAACTACAGTTGAAGCAAACTAATGTCAACATTCGGCGTGAGCGGCATTAAAACGCCGCTCACTTTTTTTTAGAAAAAAGCATCCGCGCGGTCTTGCACGCGCTTGTGTCTTTAAACGAGGTGTTTTTTTGAGCTGGCAGGAAATTTTACAATGCACAGAGGTACTGCTTCGATATTTGGTGCCGACTCTTAAGGTGTTCGGCTATACTCTGCTTTTTTCCATTCCGCTCGGAATGATAGTAGCAGTGCTTAAAATGTGCCGCTTCAGACCCGTTTCGTGGCTTGTTAATATTTACATACTCATAATGCGCGGCACGCCGCTTATGCTGCAAATAATCACTATTTACTACGCGGCTCCCATGCTCGCGCAGAGCAAAACCGAATGGATAAGCTCGCTGTTCTCAAAAATCAATATCCAGTCGGACAGCTATCTGTTCACCGCGCTGATAGTCGCATTTGTTTTAAACTATGCCGCATATTTCGCCGAAATATTCCGCGGAGGAATCGAGGCGATACCTAAAGGTCAGTACGAAGCGGCGACTGTGCTCGGCTTTTCCCGCGCGCAGACATTTTTTAAAATCGTCCTGCCACAGGTTGTAAAACGCGTGGTTCCCGCAAGCGCAAACGAGGTCATAACGCTGGTAAAAGACACTTCGATGGCATCGGTTATCGCATACGCCGAGATATTTTTAAAAGCAAAACAGCAGATGTCTTTTTACAGCAGTCTCGCACCGCTGTTTATAGCGGGAATTTTCTACTTTGTTTTAAACGCCGTACTGACGGTCGTATTTAACCTCGTGGAAAAGAAGCTTGACTATTACAAGTAAAGGAGGCGGACGATATGAGCGTTTTAGAGGTAGCAAACCTTAAAAAGAGCTTTGGAAAGCTTGAGGTCTTAAAAGATATAAGCCTTACCGTGGAAAACGGAGAAGTCGTTTCGGTCATCGGCTCGTCCGGCTCGGGAAAGTCTACGCTTTTGCGGTGCATAAACCGTCTTGAAACGATCGACGCAGGCAAAATCACCGTCGACGGCGAAGTCATGGTCAAGGCGGAAGAACATCAAAAGCCCGAATACGCAGACAAAAAAACGCTTTCAGACATACGGTTTAAAACAGGGCTTGTTTTCCAGAATTTTCAGTTGTTCCCGCATTACACCGTTTTAAGGAATATAACCGAATCCCCTGTTTCGGTGCAAAAAGTCCCGAAAAAACAGGCGGCCGAAAAAGCCATGGAGCTTTTAACCCAGTTGGGACTTGAAAGCAAAGCGAGCTCTTATCCGTGCGAGCTTTCGGGCGGTCAGGCGCAAAGGGTTTCTATCGCAAGGGCGCTGGCGCTCAACCCGAAAATATTGTTTTTCGACGAACCCACCTCCGCGCTCGACCCCGAGCTCACAGGCGAGGTGTTAAAGGTCATCCGTTCGCTCGCCGAAATGCATATGACGATGGTTATCGTAACCCATGAAATGGCGTTTGCAAAGGAAGTGTCGGACAGAGTGATTTTCATGGACAAAGGGGTAATCATCGATTCGGGAACCCCCGAACAGGTATTCAATTCATCAAACCCCAGAACCAAGGAGTTTTTGGGCAGATACCACGGAGTATAAAGTATAAAAAATCCAGCGCATGCCGCAACGGTCCATGCGCCGGATTTTTATTTTTACGGTAAAAACGTCCCAGAAGAAGCGTTTAACCAAATGTAAATCAGACTTCGCCGGAAAGAGCTTAACCGCCGGTTTCTTCGGCGTTCAGAAAAACAGCCGAATCGTTTGCGTCAACCGCGTCAGGCGGACAAGTATCTTTCAGGCTTTTCCTCGTTTGTATGAAAATAACCGCAACGGCGATAAAAGTCAAAACATCCGCCGCGGGCATAAACCATGGCAGAGCGTACAAGCCCCAAACCGCGGGCAGTAAAACAGGGAGACCGACTCCCAAGATAATCTCACGCGTTACAGACAAAACAGCCGATTGCTTCGCCCTTCCCAAAGATTGCAGGAAAATACAAGCGCCCTTGTTCAAGCACGCAAGCGCCAGCAGGCATAGCTGACTGCGGATATACCAAACTGCAAATTGGGTATAGTAAATGCTTTCGTTTTCCGCTCCGAAAAGAGCGACGATTTGGTTTGGCAGCAACAGGAAAATTAAAGACGCGGCCATGCCGACTGCAACCTCCGCCAAAATCAGGCGTTTCATCAGTTCCAACACCCTGTCGTTCCTTTTTGCACCGATATTATAGCCCGAAATCGGTATGCACCCAGCCGCTAATCCCGCAGAGACGGAAATGACGATTTGGAAGAGCTTTATGACAATACCCGTCACCGCAGTCGGGATTTGAGAATATTCCGATTGGCTGAACACCGCGTCCATCGCCCCGTATTTTACCGCCACATTGAGAGTGGCGGCCATGGAAAGCACAATGGATATCTGCGACAGAAAGCTGGCCGATCCAAACGCAAGAATTTTCCGTATAGTCTTTGCCCTGAGAATAAAACAGTTTTTATCGAGCTTGATGGCCTTCATCCGCAGAAGATACACCGCAGAAAGCGCCGCAGACGCTATCTGCCCTATGACCGTGGCTATAGCCGCTCCCGCCATTCCCCAATGCAAAACAAAAATGCAGATTGGATCTAATATTATATTCAGCACCGCTCCTATAAGCAGAGCGGCCATTGCAAAGCGCGGACTGCCGTCGGAACGGATAATTGGATTCATAGCCTGTCCGAACATATAAAATGGAACGCCGAGAGCAATCCAGAAAAAGTATTCTTTGGAAAGACGAAAAGTCTCGTCGTTTACTCTGCCGCCGAAAGCGCTAAGAATAGGTTCTTGAAAGATAAGATAAACCGCCATAAGTACAATGCTCGCGGCAACGACCGCCGAAACAGAGCTGCCGACGCCCCGGCGGACTTTATCCCGTTCATTGGCTCCGAGACTAATGCTGACGAAAGTGCAGCAACCGTCCCCTATCATTACAGAAATCGCTATCGCAATCACCGTTATAGGAAAAACCACAGTATTTGCAGCATTTCCATAAGAGCACAAATAATCGGCGTTTGCAATAAAAATCTGGTCAACGATATTGTATAACGCCGCAACCAGCATTGAAATCACGCATGGAACGGTATATTTCCACATAAGCTTTCCCAATTGTTCTTTTTCCAAATAGTCATTTGCCTTCGTTTCGACCATATAATTAACCTCCTTTTTTCAAATTGTACGTCAGATGATTTTTACAACAAAAAAGGCGTAAATCCAAGCACTTGGATTTACGCCGCAGCTACGCAAATAATACTAATTATAGTGTATCTTTTAAAAATGTCAAGCATATTCGTCGGTCAGAATTGCCTGCGTTTGCTTTTCAGCTAAACTCCAGCTCAAATGAGCTTAAACCGCACTGCGCAACCGTTGGTTGCACAGTGCGTAAACCTATTGGTTCTTGCCTGCATATAAAATTGATTGTATAATAAAGCAAACGATGAATTTACACAGGGGAAACGGTGATAATATGAACATTGAACTTGCAAACAGGCTGAAAATTTTCCGTCAAAACGCGGGACTGTCGCAGGAAGAGCTTGCGGTTAAGCTCAACATTTCAAGACAGGCGGTTTCAAAATGGGAGCGCGGGGAAGCGTCGCCCGACATTGAAAACCTCGTGGTTTTATCGCGGCTTTACAACGTTACCGTCGACGAACTGCTTACAGGTGAATCCTCACAGGACGGCAAAGATGAACGGAAAAACAGCGGCGAGTCGCGGGATGAAAGACAAAACGAAAAAAACGAACAGACATGCGAAAACGGTGAACCGCAGGGCGAATATGAGAACACGGAAAGCTGCGAAGACGAACAGCCTGAACAAAGCACGTCGAAAAAGGATTATGTTCACATAAATCCGTTTGACGGCATTCACGTTCACACTGTAGACGGCGACCATGTTGATATAAGCTTCAAAGACGGTGTGCGCGTGCACAGCAAGGACGGTGATGATGTCGATATTTCCGCGTCGGGAGTACATGTCAACAACGATGATTGGAAGGATCACATATTCACTCGGGGTAAGGATAAGAGGCACTTCTTGTATAAATTCCCATACGCTATACTTATAGTAATATTATTTTTTGCGTTTGGTTTGTTTTTAGAAGCGTGGCATCCGGCGTGGCTTGTATTTTTGACAATACCGATTTACTACTCGGCAGTGGACGCGGCAGTAAAGAAAAACGCTTACCTTTTTGCTTATCCCGTTTTAGCCGTTTTGATATATCTTGTCGCAGGATTCTTTTTTGCGGCTTGGCATCCGATGTGGATTGTGTTTTTGACCATTCCGCTGTACTACAGCCTTGTAAATTACCACCGCCGAATCCATGGTAAAGCAAAGAACGACGACGAACAGTACTAAAAACAGAGGAAACATTTTATGAAAACAGCGCTTGTAACAGGAGCGTCATCTGGAATGGGGCGCGACTTTATAAAACAAATTGCCAAAAATCCCGGAGATATTGAGGAAATCTGGGCTGTCGCAAGAAGAAAAGAGCGTATCGACGAACTCTCGCTGATAGTCGATATTCCGATAAAGCCGATAATACTTGATTTAACGCTCGACGAAAGCTTTGCTGAACTTGAAAAGCGGCTGGAGGAGGAAAAACCGGACATAAGGCTGCTTGTAAACTGCGCGGGCTTCGGGAAAATCGGCGAATTTTCCGCGCTTTCTTATGAGGACAACGTCGACATGGTAAAGCTCAACTGCTGCGCCTTGACGGCGGTCGCGCACATGGCGGTGAGATACATGGGCGAGGGCGCGAAAATCATACAGCTTGCATCGTCGGCCGCGTTTTTGCCTCAGCCGAGATTTGCGGTCTACGCGGCGACAAAGTCGTATGTTCTCAGCCTTTCGCGCGCTATGGCCAGCGAAGTCAAGGGCGCGGGAATAACTGTCACCGCCGTCTGCCCCGGTCCTGTTAATACCGAATTTTTCGGTATAGCCGAGCAGACGGGGAAAATCCCGCTTTACAAAAAGCTGACGATGGCGGATTCGCAAAAGGTTGTAAAAAGCGCAATGAACGCCGCGCGAAAGGGCAAAAAGGTTGTGACCTACGGCGCGCTTATGAAGTGCTTCAGGGTGCTTTGCAAAATCCTGCCGCACTCGCTTATGCTGAAATTCTTTTAATAAAAGCAAAAACAGCCCCGCGGGGCTGTTTTTTTATTGCCTGATTACGGAGTAACGCGGAGCGTTTTAATTTCAAACGGACGAAATTCAAGCGGAATACTTGCGCCGTTTTGAGATTTTGTAAATTCAAGCGCTTTTTTGTCCGCTTCAAGCATATTGCATTCGCACACTTCCGAGCACGGCAAATCAAGATACAAAGCCGTATTCGTCTTTGCGCCCATGCCCTCGTACAAGCGGAGTATATAGTCGCTTGAGCCGTCCTCGGCGGGCTTTAACACCTCTAAAATAACGTTGTCGTCGTCAACAGTCAGAACAGAGCCGTCGTGCGCGCTTCCCGCACGGATCTCAGCGGGAACATTGAGATCGTAGCCCTCTTTGTAAATTCCGCTGTTTTTAAAGCTGCCGTTATACGCATAAAAGCTGTATGTAAACTTCTGCGTTCCGCGGTCGCACTCGGGATCGGGCGAGAACGGAGCGCGCAAAAGCGTGAGGTTTATGGAAGATCCCAAAACGTTTACGCCGTATTTGCAGTCGTTGAGCACGGCAAAGCCGCGGTCAGGCTCGGCAAGTGCCGTCCATTTGTGATTTGTGACCTCGAAACGGTCAAAATCGTACGGACGCGAACGGTGATTCGGGCGTTTAACATATCCGTACTGTATTTCATGAAGCGCCTCCTCGGTGTGATAGTCGACGTCGAAGCAGACCTTTATCATCTTGTGAAGCTCGTTCCATTCAACCGTTGTGGCAAAATCTACGCGGCGTGAATCGTCAGTCAAGGACACTATCTGCTCCATATCCGAGTTGTTTATTCTTCGGGTTATCTTAAACGCGGCTTTTACAGGACCCTCCGAAACAAGCTCAAACTTGGCTTTTTCCTTAAGCTCGACGGGACAGAATTCATAAGAGGTATCAACGTCCCACGCTTCGAACTGTACCGATATGTCTTTATACATTCTGATATCGTTGCACAAGCCCTTGCAAAGCTCATTTCCGTTTTGTTTGTCGGTTATAGAGGTTATAGCGCCGAACTCGTTAAACACCGCTTTAATATGCGCATTTTCGATAACAGCGCCGTCGGACAAAACCGCTGCGGACGCTCCGTTTTTTAGCGAAGAAGCCTCGCCCTTGCGAATTGTGACGCTACCGCACGCGGGAACAGTCACCTCGGCAATAAGACCATCGCCGAATTTTTGAACTGGCAGCGCTTTTTTGTCGGCAACCGCACCGTCAAAGCCTTCGGGCAGAGAAACGATTACATTCCTTTCAAACGAAAGCGAATTTAAAACGGTCAGGCAGTCGCCTTTGTCCAAAAGATGCGTATACAATTCCTGTTTTATATCGGCAAGCTCGTTTAAAACGTTGTCGTACAGCTTTTCGGTTTCTTTGTAAACGCGGTTTATCGATGAGCCGGGCAGAATGTCGTGGAACTGGGTGTAAAGTACATCCTTCCAGAGCGCGTCGATTCGCTCAAGCGGATATTCGCAGCCGCGCAGCTTCGCTATCGTTCCCAAAAACTCAGCTTCGCGCAGAGCAAATTCACATCGGCGGTTGCCGATTTTAGTCTTGCTCTGGGATGACTGCACTCCGCGGTGGCATTGCAGATAAAGCTCACCGACATAGCTGTCCTTGGGCGCGGTATGCTCCTTGAAGAAGTCAATAGGATGCGCGTGCTTTATTTTCGGGCAGCCCTCGAAGTCCTCTTCGCGCTTTGCGTATTCAATAAAGTCCCTAGACGGACCGCCGCCGCCGTCGCCGTAGCCGTAGGGCACCATAAATCCGCGTATGTCGTGGCGCTGTTTTCTGTTTTTCCAGCGGTTTATCATAAGTCCGGGATGAATGTCCGAGTTATAATCCTCGTGCATAAACGAGTCGATTTTCGAGCCGTCCAAGCCCACCCAGGTAAAATAGTTATAAGGGAATGTATCGCCGTCGTTATACGCCCACCATATCTTCTGCGTTGAAAAATAATCGATTCCGCAGCCCTTCATTATCTGCGGCAAAGCCGCGTTGAAACCAAAAACGTCGGGCAACCACAAGATCTTATTGTCCACACCGAATTCGTCCATGAAAAACCGCTTGCCGTGAACAAACTGGCGCACAAGCGATTCGCCCGAGGCGATGTTTGTGTCCGCCTCAACCCACATTCCGCCTTCGGGTATCCACTGCCCCGATTTTACCTTTTCCCTGATTTTTTCGTATAAATCGGGATACATCTCTTTACAGCGCTTGTAAAGATACGGCTGGCTTTGCAGGAATTTATAGTCGGGATATTCGTCCATATGGCGTATCTGCGCCGCGAAAGTGCGGTGTATCTTGCGCTCGGTTTCAGCAAGCGGCCACAGCCAGCAAACGTCGATATGAGCGTGACCGAAAGCGTAAAACTGCGGAGCGGTGGAGCCGTTGTGACATTCAAAGAGCGGCGCTAGCCGTTCTCTTGCGGCGTCATAGCTTGCATTTCTCGCCGCCTCGTCCTGCTCGAAATCAACGATAGTAGTGAAATCCTTTAAGCCCTGCCACAGGTCGTGATAACGCAGGGAATCATCCGTCATCGCCTTGACCGCTTCCCAAATGACCTTTACGTCGATATAAAGCTGGTACGCGGTTTCGTTCCATTCGCACAAAAAGCTCTCGCCAACCGCGGTGCGGTTTTCATCGGGAGCCTTGGGCTTGTATGTATCCGGCAAAACGGGACCGTAGTCGCATCCGGGAAATTCGTGACCTGCATAGCTTTCAACCACCAGATGAAATTTCTCGCCGACCTTTGCGCTGCGCGTTAATGTGAGGTCGGACGCCATCTGGATGCGGTCGCGCACCCAGTCTGCGCGACGGGCACCGAACTCCTCGCCGTTGATGAATATCGAGGATTCGCCGCCGTTGTTGAGCGAAAGCACAAGGCGTTTCCCCTCGGCGGACTCAGGGACGGTGATATCGCTTTTGGCCCAGAGGTATTCCCACTCGTTTCCCCAAGCATAGCCTGTGTTTATAGGTGCAAACTCCCGTTTGACAGCGTCTTTGTAATCCAGACGCTCAAAGGTTTTAAAGCCATCGAATTTTATCGGGGCTATTGGCTTGCAAATATCCTGCACCAAAACGCGGATCCATTTATCGATCCGCTTTCTCCATTCAGTTTTAAGTTCCATAAAAATTACCTTCCTAATTTAAAGCCTTATTTTTTTCGTGTGCGCCGGGCGCAGTAATATCAATGCGGATCTGTCATATTTTTTTTATTTCGCCTCCTGAAAAAATAATTGACACATGAATTATAGTAGCAAGTTTTTGAGTTGTAAACCCTAAAATACAAAAAAATTCAGTTTGAGAAAAATTTGTCAATCATGACATATTTTTATAATTATCAGCGTCAAAATGTTAGCAAAATAGCAAGCGGCACAATGCAATAAAAACGATAAAAAATATTGTGATAAAGTGAAATTATTATTGTTGTACAATTATAATATAATAAAATTGTGTAGTTTTCCGAAATTACTCAAAACAACACAAAAACTCCCATAATAGCATAAATCGCGCTTGAAAAAATACATAAAATTTAATATAATATAATTCTGGCAAATAAGGAGGCATGGTGCGGGAAATTCCCGCGCCGGAGCCTGTGTTTTCTCATCAAAAACACAGATTACAAAGAAAGGAATGATGGTTTTTATGAAACTCAAAGGTTTTGCGAAAGCGGCGTTAAGTATCTTTTCCGCCGCGGCAATCGCGGCTTCCAGCCCGCCCGCTCTCGCTTATCAAAATCCGCTTGTAATCGAAACCGATTGGACGAGTGCAAACGGCTTCGGCGATCCGTTTATCATGCGGTACAACGGAATGTACTATTTATACGCCACAAAGATGTCCAACCGCAATAATATCGATGTTTGGACGTCGGAAGACATGCTGCACTGGGAGTGCGTCGGCAACTGCATAAACGAGGCAAATATCGGCGACTGGAATCTCAGTCAGGGCATCTATGCCCCCGAGGTCAAATACTATAACGGCTTGTTTTACATGTACACCTCGTCGAACGAGCAGTATCATAAAACACTGACGTCAACCAGCCCGACAGGTCCGTTTACCATCGTTTCGCAAAACAACGGCGCAAGCGGTATCGACGGCAGCCCGTTTATAGATAACGACGAAGCGGCGTCTAAATATCTCTACCGTTCGGGAATTGAATACTATTCTCTCAACAACGACATGATCACCGTTTCGGGAAGCAGCAAAAGCATACCCGCAGCGACTGTTACCGGCAACTGGACAGAAGGACCGAGCGTATTCAAGCGCGGCGGCAAATATTATATGACCTACACCGGCAACCATTTTCTGTCCGACTCTTATATGATTGAGTACGCTGTCGGCGACACACCTACAGATTTTAAAGAGCCGACTGAAAACCGTATACTGATAAACACCGAAGAGGGCATAATGGGTCTCGGTCACAACAGCACCGTAATCGGTCCCGACCTCGACAGCCGCTATATTGTCTATCACAATATTTCAAGCACGACCCCCACAAGGCGCGACGTAAACATCGACCGCATTGTATTCAACGGTGAAAAGCTGGAGGTACAGGGTCCCACCTGGTGGGAGGTATCCGAGCCCGCGATGCCCGATTTTTACGACAGAATGGAAAACGCCGACAACTGGGATATGATTACGTTTTCCGGAACAACGTCGGTCTCAAACGGCGTTATGACGCTCAGAGGCGGAGCAACGGCTTTGTCAAAAAGCGAAACGTCCGATGATTACACCGCGGAGTTTAACCTCCGTATAAGCGATTACGGAGATACCGCCGAGGCGGGAGCGATAGCGTCCTATACGGACGAAGATAATTACGCATACGTATACATAACTCCTAAAACAAACACTCTGCATTTCAGAACAGCCGTAAACGGCGCTGAAACAGAAACAACAGCCAAGCTCCCCGCAGAATACAAATACACAGGAGAAGAACTGTTCAACATCACAATAAAAAAAGAAAGCGGAACATTCGACGTTTACGTCGACGACCGTCTTCTTATCACAGCAGACGCTTCTTTGTGCGGCGGAAAAATCGGATATTTGCAGAGCGACTGCATTCTTAAAGCCGAATACACCGCGTTCAGCAGTGTTGTAAACGGCAATCAGGACGCGGCCAGCATCAAGCCCACAGGCAGCGCTATGGACGCCGTCCATGCAAATGATGTTTCGCGCAGTTTCACCACAGATACATATGTCGAATCGGGAGCAGGTCTTAAAAGCGAATATGTAAAAGACGTTTCCGCAAACGACTGGCTCAGCTTTGATATAGCGGCGCAGGAAACCTCCTATTATTCCGCGGACATTCTGGCAAAATCCGCATCAGGCGCAAAGGTAAAAATAGAGGTGGACGGCGAAACCGTTGCAGAGGATTATGAAATTCCCGCCTCGGATGTATTCTTATCCTCCGCATGCAGAAACATCAAAATAAACTCCGATTCAAAAACTGTTAAAATCACCGTTACCGAAGGAACGCTCGATCTGTACTCGGTTACCCTATCAAAGCTCGACGACGTTTACGACAGCGTTTTGACTCAGGATGAACTGGAATTTGAATGGCTCAACGGCTATTGGAACGAAACCGACACAACCATTTCCACCACCAACAGCAGTATGTGGTCGACAGCGTCTTACGGCAGAGAATACATGGGCGACTATGAAATTTCAAGCGATATCACCCTTAAATCCGGAACTGATGCAGGATTTTTAGTACGCCTGAAGTACGCAACCGGCGCATCGGACAAGGATTCAGGCGTCGGAAACTGCCAAACCGCCGACTATCATCAGGGCTACTATGTTTATATGAATGCAACCAGCGTAGGTCTCGGCAAGCAGGTGTTCAACTGGACTAATCTTAAATCTGCAAGTGCCTCGATAGGACTCGGCAGCACGCACAATTTGAAAGCGCGTGTTGAGGGTGCAAACATCAAGGTTTATCTTGATGATCAACTGGTCATTGACTACACCGACACCAACGATCCGCTTATGGAGGGCAAGGTCGGTATGCGCGCATTCAACGCGCTGGCGGATTATCAGAACATCGTGCTCACACATTTGAATCCCGCCGAGCCTATAAACGAGCAGCCGACGCTCACCGAAGGCGCTACCGCGCTTACAAAAACAAGCACAACAATTTTCTCGGACGCTCAGGGCAAGGGCTACAGACTTACAAACGGAAACATCATGATGCGCGACTCTCGCAGAAGCGTCAAGGGTTATATCAACGGCGCGGAGCTCGTAGACGGTTCTGTTTCGTGCGATATAGAGATTCCCGCATACGGATACTTCTCCGCGGGAATTTTAGTCAGGTGTAAGGAATCCGCGTTTGGAAACACAAACGATTCGATAGACGGTATCGGCGTTCAACTGGTTTTCTCCAGCGGATACGATGCGGTGGTAAGCGTATATAACTGGCAGAACAAAGTGTATAAGGGAACGCTCGCCCAAGCGACGCTGAAAGATTATTTTGCAGACCACACGGCAAAGACCGCGCATCTTGAGGTCGTGCTCGACGGTGATTCAATGGACGTTTACATCGACGGCGTCAAACAGCTTTCAGATATTGATATTTCCGCTTATCCGGGCGGCATATATAACAGAAGCGTCGGCTTCCGTTTGCACCAGAGCACAAAAATAACCCTCAAAAACTTCACATACTCCGCCGAGCCG
Source organism: uncultured Oscillospiraceae bacterium (assembly GCA_964536085.1). Lineage (GTDB taxonomy): Bacteria > Bacillota > Clostridia > Oscillospirales > Ruminococcaceae > CAZHWR01. Next base: position 619 of record CAZHWR010000027.1, on the reverse strand, counting down.
ATAGCTACTGATTATTCAGAGCTCAATGCAGAAATTCTGTCTGTTCAGGAGCTCGACGCCAACCTGTATACATCTGCAAGCATGAGTATAGTTACCGAAGCGCTGGAAGCAGCACAAGCAGTCGCCAACAATTCAGAAGCCACGCAGACGGAAATAAACGATGCGCAGGCGGCGCTGGCAGCGGCTGTGAAGAAGCTGGTTAAAAAAGCCGACTTCACCACTCTGAATCAGGTAATCAGTCAAGCCGAATCGCTCGACGCAAGCTTATATACCGCAGACAGCATGCAGGCGGTTACCGAGGCGCTCGAAGCGGCGCTGGCAGTTGCGGCTAACGATGCGTCAAAACAGACGGCAATAAACAGCGCCGCAAATACACTGACAAGCGCAATAAACAGCCTGGTTAAGATATCGGCCGGCGATAACAATAATACGAATCCGGGTTCAACTACAACTACTCCCGCGGTTACAAACGGTACGGCTACAGTAAACGGCAAAACAGTGCTTTACGTTAAAGGCAAGCAGGTCATCGGTACAAAGGTTGTTACTGTGTCAGGCAAAACATACGCTGTAGTAGGCGGATATGTTAAGACAGGCAAAAAGCAGGTCGTTAAGATAAAAA
>CAZHWR010000026.1:0-25652 GCA_964536085.1 uncultured Oscillospiraceae bacterium | reverse complement strand
AGTGCCGCTTGAGGAATGCGGAATATACGGCAAAATCTTAGCCAAAAGGGGTAAAATCCAATGAAAGTTAAAGATTTACAATTTGTTCTCGACGGATGCAAGCCGGACGATAGCGTGCTTATACTCGTCGAGGGCAACGACATAGCGAGCGAGACAATGGAAACGGTAAACGCCTTGAGTATACGAAGAACAGCGGACGGTGCTGACAACTGTCTGCTTATCATGGCAAAGGAGTGAAAACAATGACACTTTATGAAATAAGTGAAAATGTTCTGAATGCAATTAACGAATTGCAGGTTGATGAAGAAACAGGCGAAGTATTGAATATTGACGAGCTGGACGGCTTGCAGACCGAGTTTGACGAAAAAGCGGAAAACATAGCGTGCTACATAAAGAACCTGACAGCTCAGGCGGAGGCGATAAAAGCGGAGGAAAAGGCGCTGTCCGAACGGCGTAAGAGCGCACAGAACAAAGCGGACAGGCTTAAGCGTTATCTGTCGGACAATATGCAAAAGCTCGGAAAGGACAAGATATCGAGCGCGAGGGCGGCGCTTTCGTTCAGAAAGTCAACATCGGTAATAGTTGACGATAAGTTTATCGGCTGGGCGGTCGATAATGCGGATGAATTGCTGACGTTTAAGGATCCTGCCGTCAACAAGACGGCGGTCAAAAAGGCGATTGCCGACGGACGGGAATTTGAACACGCCCATCTTGAAACAGGCTTGAATTTACAGATAAAGTGAGGTGCGAAAAATGAGTGAGATAATCAAACGGCTTGCCGAAATACAATCGGAGCTGAAAGCGCCTAAAAATCAGTACAATTCATTCGGCGAATACAAATACCGAAACTGCGAGGATATTTTGGAAGCGCTTAAACCGATACTAAAGGCTAAGGGCATGGCGGTTACAATTACCGATACCGTTAAGCAGATAGGCGAACGGTATTACATAGAAGCCACGGCGACGCTGCACGGCGGCGAGGATCGTATCAGCAGTACGGCTTTGGCGCGCGAGGCCGAGACTAAAAAAGGAATGGACGCTTCGCAGATAACCGGCTCGGCAAGCTCATACGCGCGAAAATACGCGCTTAACGGCTTGTTTGCAATCGACGACACAAAGGACAGCGACAGCACAAGTCAAGGCGAAACCGCCGCAGACAGCTCAAACAAGGTGATATGCGCTAAGTGCGGCAAAGAGATAAAAGGGCAAACGGACAAAACAGGCAAATATTTTTCCGCAAAACAAATAGCAGACGGCAGAGGCGGTTTGTGTATTTCGTGCTATGCACGATCAAGGGTGGCGGCGGAATGATAGACTTTACATTCAGCAGGGCAAAGTGGAGTAAGGACAGCGAGGGCTTTTGGGTTTCGTTCCTTGTTCCCGAAAGCCCGTGGATAAAAAACTTTGTGGAGACAGTCAAGGGGACGTTTTCGGCGACGGTTAAAAAATACCGTGCAAAACGCTCCAACAACGCTAATGCGTATGCGTGGGTTCTTATGCAGCGGATAGCCGAGGCTATTGGTTCCGAGAAGGATTCGGTATATCTTGAAATGTTGCGCAGATACGGGCAGTTTACGCATTTGATCGTAAGGCCGCAGGTAGTGGAGCGCGTAAAGCAGGAATGGCGGACGGTAGAAGAACTCGGCGAGGTCACGGTGAACGGTCAAACGGGCATACAGCTTCGGTGCTACTTCGGCAGTTCGACATACGACAGCAAAGAAATGGCGGGCTTTATCGACGGCATAGTGTCGGAATGTAAGGAAATGGGAATAGAAACATTAACGCCGATTGAGCTTGAACGGCTGAAAGACGAGTGGGCGGCGTGAAAGGCGATTGCTTTTTGTGCGGCAGATACGGGCAGCTTGAACGCCACCACATATTCGGCGGCGCGCTGAGGAAAAAGAGCGAAAAATACGGGCTGTGCGTTTATCTTTGCCATGACTGCCACAATGAGCCGCCGAACGGGGCGCATTTCAACGCCGATACAATGCTTGCGCTTCACAAATACGGACAGCAAAAATTCATGGAAGAGCAAAACGCTTCCAAAGAGGGATTTATGCGGGAGTTTTACAAAAATTATCTATAGAAAGGACGTATAGCAATGAACAGAGTGTGTTTAATGGGGCGCTTGGTACGCGACCCGGAGCTTCGGCAGACGCAAAACGGCACGTCGGTAACGTCGTTCGCGATAGCGGTCAACCGCAAGTACGACAGGGAAACGGCGGACTTTATCGACGTCGTCGCATGGCGGCAGACGGCGGAGTTTGTGTCGAAGTATTTCGGCAAGGGCGATATGATAGCGCTTGAGGGCGTCATACAAACGCGCACATACGAGGATAGAAACGGCAATAGCCGAAAAGCGGTCGAGGTGGTTGCAGACCAGGCGTATTTCTGCGGGGCAAAGCAGGGCGGCAATACGGGCGCGGCTCCGGGAGCGCCGCCGCCGCAGGAAAGACGCACCCGCGGCGGAACGCAGGGCAGCTTTTCAATCGACGGTTCGGGCGTTTTTGAGGAAGCAGACACGCCCGACGACGAGCTTCCGTTTTAGCGGGGAGGCGAAGAAATGGCGCGACCGCAAAAAGAAAGCATAGATTACTTTCCTTTTGACGCTGATTTCTTCTCGGATAAAAAGATAAAGGTCGTCAAATCCAAATACGGAAGCGACGGCATAATCGTGTACATATACCTTTTGTGTTCGGTCTATAAGGACAAGGGATATTACACGCTCATAGACGATGATTTTGAGTACATCGCGGCGGACGAATTAAATATGTCCGGCGATAAAATAGGACAGATCATGAACTTCTTGCTTAGTCGGTCACTGTTTGACGACAAACTTGCTAAGTCGGACAAGGTTTTGACGTCCAGGGGAATACAGCGGCGTTATCAGCTCGCGGTCAAAACGCGGGCGCAGAAAAACGCCGTGCAGGTAAATAAAAGGTATTGGCTTTTAAGCCCGGAAGAAACCGATACCTTTATTAAAGTGCAGACTTATGAGAATAAATCCGAGAAAAACGCGGGTTATTCCGAGAAAAACTATAGTTTTTCCATGGAAAACCCCCTAAAGTAAAGGAAAGTAAAGTAAAGGAAAGTAAAGAGAGTAAGACGCGCCCGCGCAAGCAGGCATACGGCGAATACAAAAATGTTTTGCTGACAGACGAAGAATATTCAAAGCTGAAAAACGAATGTCCGAATATCATCGACGACGCTATACAGAACTTATCGGAGTATATCGAGATGAAAGGGTACAAATGCAAATCTCATTATCTTGCATTGCGGCGCTGGGGTATAGATGCCGTTAAGGAGCGGCAGGGTAAAAAAGGTTTTGAAAACGCTTCGTTTAACGTAGATGAATTTGAAAGCATGGGGCTTTACGATATACCGGAGGTAAAAAATGAATAATGAACAACTGAAACAGGCGTTATTGTCAAGCCGTCCGATAATATATTCGGATCCGCTGTTGGGCGATATGGAATACGACAGCGTATCGGCGATAATATACCGCAGCAAAGACGGCAAAATCAAAGTGTCCGCCGAACTGCTCGATAAAAACCGCTGTGTGATAATCGTTCTGCCGGACAGGGTGAGGTATAAGGAATGACATACACAATACCCATGATACCGCCGTCGAACAACAAATACATAGGGCGGACTAATATCTACGAGTATCAGCGCGTGAAAAAAGCGTGGGCGAACGCGGTCAATATCTGCTGTTGCCCAAAGCCCGAAAAGCCGATAGAACTCACAGAAATACGGATCACATACTATTTTCCCGACAACCGCCGCCGCGACCCGGACAACTATTCGGGAAAGATGATACTCGACGGGCTTGTCAGGGCGGGGATAATCGCGGACGACAGCTTTAAAAACATAACGCTTACGTTATGCGCAAAATGCGATAAGCTATCACCCCGGACGGTGATTGAAGTGGGAGCAATAGAAAAAGAAAGGGAATAACAATGCAGAAATACATAGATTTTTTACGGTCAAAAATGCAAATAGCGGAGGAGTCGGGGTTTGATATTGACGCAGACGAATTAAATCCCGCTCTTATGCCGCATCAAAAGGACATTGTCCGATGGGCGTTAAAGGGCGGACGGCGCGCGGTATTTGCAAAGTTTGGATTAGGCAAAACGGTTATAGAGCTGGAATTTTGCAGTCAGACAGTAAAGAAATTCGGAGGGAAGGCGCTTATCGTTCTTCCGCTTGGTGTAAAACAGGAGTTTGTACGCGACGCGCGGGAGATATTAAGAATTGAAAAGCCGGAATATGTGCGGAACATGGACGAGGCAAATAAAAGCGCTGCCAAGATTTTGCTTACGAATTATGAAAGGGTACGCGACGGCGACATAGACCCGAAAAGGTTTACGGCGTGCAGCTTGGACGAAGCCGCTGTACTGAGAAGCTTCGGAAGCAAGATATATCAGACGTTTCTTGACAAATTTAAAGGCGTAAAATACAAGCTTGTCGCCACGGCAACGCCAGACCCGAACAAATACAAGGAGCTGATACATTATTCCGGGTATTTGGAAATAATGGACACGGGACAGGCGCTTACAAGGTTTTTCAAGCGGGACAGCACAAAGGCTAACCACCTGACATTGTACCCGCACAAAGAGGATGAATTCTGGTTGTGGGTGTCGTCGTGGGCGGTGTTTGTATCTTTGCCGTCTGATATAAACAAAGAATATTCAGACGACGGCTACACTTTGCCGCCGCTGAAAATCAATTATCACCGTATAAAAACCAAATATGACAATCTGTCGGGAGATAAATTCGGTCAGCTCAAGCTGTTTGATAATGCGGCGGGCAGCTTACAGGAGGCGGCGAAGGTAAAAAACGGGAGTATTGCACAGAGGGTGGCAAAGGCAAAAGAAATCATTGACGAGAACCCGAACGACCATTTCATACTTTGGCACGACCTTGAAGCGGAACGCCACGAAATCAAAAGACAAATACCTCAGGCGGTCGATATATACGGTTCGCAGGATTATGATTTGCGGGAAAAGCGCGTTATTGACTTTTCAGACGGAAAAATCAAGCTGTTTGCAACAAAAAAGATATTGTCGGGGAGCGGGTGCAACTTTCAGCGGTTTTGCCACCGGGCGATATTCGTCGGTATTGATTACAAATTCAACGACTTTATACAAGCTGTACACAGGATTTACCGATTTCTGCAAACGGAAAACGTCGTTATAGACATCATATATATGGACACCGAGGACGAGGTATTAAAGCAGTTGATGGGGAAATGGAAGCGGTTTAATTATCAGTCGGAAAAAATGTCAGACATAATCCGTAAAAACGGATTGTCAAGTACGGCGGGAGTTGCCGAAAAGATGAAACGAAGCATAGGAGTGAAACGTGTGGAAGTAACAGGAGAATATTACAAGCTTATCAATAACGATTGTATACTCGAACTGGAACAAATGGAAGAAAACAGCGTTGATGAAATAGTCACGTCTATACCGTTCGGAAACCATTACGAATATACGCCGAGCTATAACGACCTCGGACACAACGAGGACAACGACCGCTTTTTTGAGCAGATGGATTATTTAACCCCGAATATGCTCAGAGTGTTAAAGCCCGGACGGGTGGCGTGTATACACGTCAAAGACCGTATATTGTTCGGAAATACGACCGGGGACGGTATGCCGACGGTCGACCCGTTCAGCGATTTAACGGTTATGCACTTTATGAAGCACGGATTCCGCTATATGGGTCGAATAACGGTCACGACGGACGTTGTGCGGGAAAACAACCAAACCTATCGGCTCGGCTGGACAGAGCAGTGCAAGGACGGCTCAAAAATGGGAGTAGGCTGCCCGGAATATATCCTTTTATTCCGCAAGCTGCCGACCGATACAAGCAGGGCATATGCCGATGACCCGGTAAGCAAGTCCAAAGCTGACTATACGCGCGGGCAATGGCAGATAGACGCACATGCTTATTGGCGTTCAAGCGGGGACAGGCTGATCACTAAGGACGAAATCATGAACGCTCCCGTTAAAACGCTTCAAAAAATTTACAGCGAATACAGTAAAACGCACGTCTACAGCTATTCCGAGCATATAGCGCTGGCAAACAAGCTTGACGAAGACAACAAGCTTCCGGCGACATTTATGGTGGTTTCCCCCGCCAGCTGGAACGATAAGGTTTGGGACGATATCAACAGGATGCGAACGCTCAACGCAGATCAGCGCAGACGGGATATACAGATGCATGTTTGTCCTTTACAGCTTGATATAGCTGAGAGGTGCATTAACAGATATTCCAATCCGGGCGACGTTATACTCGACCCGTTCAGCGGGTTGGCAACTGTGCCGATGACGGCAATAAAGATGGGGCGTTTCGGTATGGGAATAGAATTGAATACGGACTATTTTAGGGACGGCGTGGGATATTGCAAGGCGCAGGAGGAGAAACTCCAGACACCGACGCTGTTTGATATGATTGCCGGATAGGAGGTAAAAAAATGAAAATTATATGTGACAGGGATATTTTAAACGAAGCTGTAGCTAAAGCGGCTTTGGCGGCGCAGACAAAGGCAACGCCCGCAGTGCTTGAAGGGGTTCTTTTATCGGCTGAAAACAACAAGCTGAAACTGACGGGATATAACCTTGATTTGGGAATTTCAACGTCAATCAATGCTAAGGTCGGTGAAGAGGGCAGCGTAGTATTAAAAGCGTCTTTGCTTTCGGAGGTTTTAGGAAAAATGCCGCGCGGAGAAATATCGGTATCGTCTGACGAAAGACGCCTTACGGTAATTCAGGACGGCGCCGTTGAATTTTCGTTTGTCGGTTTGGACGCGCAGGAATATCCGCAGCTTCCCGAAACGGAAAACAACCGCAGTTTTGAAATTGAATCCGAAATTTTTAAAAGTATGTTGTCGCAAACGCTTTTTGCAGCAGCACAGACAGAGCAACAACAGATATTATACACAGGGGCGCTGTTTAATATAGAAGGCGGTGTACTGGACGTTGTCGCACTTGACGGATATCGTTTGGCAATGCGAAGGGAAAAGACGATTTTAGGTTTGTAGTACCCTGCCGCGCACTTGCGGAAATATTGAAAATTTTGCCGAAAGACAATGAGACTATAAGAATATATGTCGGGTCGCGACACGTCAGCTTAGAAATAAGCGAGTATACGATAATAGCAAGATTGCTGGAGGGAACGTTTTTTGACTATAAAACCGTTATTACAAGTGACGCTGCGTGCAAAGCCGTTGTAAATGTGAGCAATATGGCACAGTGCGTTGAGCGGGCATCGATTATTATTACGGACAGGCTTAAAAGCCCGGTAATAGCGCAATTTGAGGGCGACAGGGCTAATATCACCTGCAAATCATCGGCGGGCAGGGTGCGAGACGGTGTTTTAACCGAATACAGCGGCGAGCCGCTCACAATCGGTTTTAATAACAAATACATGGTCGACGCGCTTAAAGCATGTAAATGCGATGAGGTTGTGTTTAAGATGGACGGTTATATGTCGCCTATCAGAATTACACCAAAAAAGGGCGATAGTTTTCTGTTCCTTGTTTTACCTGTCAGGCTGAACGGTAAAAATTAGCAGTTGTGAACGGGGTGGAGAATATGAAACAGCAAATCAAAATCTGCACGGGGTGCAGATATACAGATTCAATCGGCTTTTGCAGGAAATATCATTGCATAATGGGAAAAGACAGCCGCACAGGATATTTCATCCCGTGTATTGATTGCAGGGTAGATAATGGTAAGGACGAACAATAAACTTAAATATTTTTGAAAGGGTGAAAATACGATGAACGACAACGTGAATCATCCTGCGCATTATGAGAGCGGGAAATATGAATGTATTGATGTAATGCTTGAGACACAAGGATTACAAGCAGTAGAAAGTTTTTGTATCTGCAACGCATTCAAATATCTCTATAGGCACAAAAAGAAAAATCAGATAGAGGATATTAAAAAAGGCAATTTGGTATCTGAATAAGTTTGTTGAATTGGAGGAGTCGAGAAATGGCTAAACAATATGCTGAACCAGCGCAATATGAGGCAAAATTAGAAAAAGTAATGTCGCGCTTGGGCGTGGATGATTTCAATTACGACTGGTCGCGGTTTTCCTGTTGGGTTGAATTTACATACAAAGGTCAGTTCTACCGCTTCGAGCATAGCGTTCAAAATGCACAGGCACACGGAAATAATATTCGATACGGCAGCGACGTTTTTGCACAGGTTGTTTTAACGTTGGAGGATATTGCGCGTATGACAGAGCGCGGGATATATGAACTGCAAACGTGGATAGCGGGATTAAAAGCATTGCCACAGGCTAAATCAATACCGGAATGTTTCAAAATTCTTGGATTCAATGAAATACCCGACAAACAGCAGTTACAGGAAAGATACAGACAGATTGCAAAGGTTGTACATCCTGATGCTGGCGGCAATGAAGATTATTTTATACAAATACAAGAAGCGAAAGAACAGGCGGATAATGTGTTAAAGGAGCGTGAAGTCAAATGATACATGAATTAAAAATATATCACAGATATTTTGATGACGTGGTGAGCGGGGAAAAGCCGTTTGAGGTGCGGAGGGGTGACAGGGATTACAAAGCCGGGGATTATCTCGCGCTTAACGAGTACAACGACGAGATTGCCGCTTACACGGGCAGAAGCTGTCTTATGTTAGTCACGTATATACTCGATGATGAAGAGTACTGCAAGAGCGGGTTTGTGATTATGGGTATTAAGCCGTGTGAGGTATATACCCAAAAAACCGACGGGAAGGAGTAAAAGCGTATGAACATATCAATGCCAATGTGGTTATTTGTAATAATATGCCTGCTGCTTTTAAATATAGGTTTTTTTGGCGGGCGTGTTTTGGCGGACGGTGTGCAAGGCGGTTTCAAAGTCGCTCGACTATGACGAAAAAGAGCTGTTCGATGAGGAGAATAACGGGGAGGATTAAGCGTGACAAAAAAAGAGTTGCAGGAGTTCAGAAGCATCGGCATAGAAATACAGCAGCTTGAAGAACAGATCGCGCGGCTTGAAAGCGCTTTGACGTCGCCGAAAGTACAGATAATAACGGATATGCCCAAAGGCTCACGTCAGGGCGGCGACATGGAAGCTCGAATAGCGAAATTGCTTGAATATCGGGAATCGAGGAACAAACTATGGGATGAGCTTATAAAAAGGCAGGAAGCAGTCAATAAAGCCATAGATTCCCTGCCGGACGCGGCACAGAGGGCGATAATGCGGTATCGGTACATACAGGGGCTAAAGTGGAGTGAGATTTGCGGGAAAATTGGATATGAATGGGCGCAGATACATAGAATACACAACAGGGCGATTGAGTTTTTGCAAGACATAAAAAGCCCGCCTAAATAAGGCGGGCAGATTAAGAACGGCTTTTAATTCCAAGACATTTTTAATTGTTTTTTATTCTGTGCACAATCAGTAAGATATAGATTTATAAGAGTTTGATACGGAATACCGGAAATATCCGATTGCGCTTTAAAGTAATCAATTGTGTCATTGTTGATATTGATTGTTATTTGTTGCTTCAACTTTTTGGAGTACGGATTTTTTCTGGGATTCAAGTCTTTAATATTATATTCTTCTCTCATATAAAACACCTCTTTAAAAATTTTCTAAATATATATTCTTTTCATTTTTAGTAGCTTTTCTTGCGGAAATAATTCTTATTGTATTATCATTATGACGATAACAGTGGCTTACAATACATATTTTTTCGGTTTTAGCCAGTCCGATAATCAAAAACCGTTCTTCATTTTGTGAATGATCGGGATCGTCAAAAATAACGGCGTTGTCATCATAAAATACTGCTTTAGCTTCCTCAAATGATATTCCGTGCTTCTTTTTATTAATTTCGTTTTTGTTTTCGTCCCATTCAAATCTTATAATATCCATAATTATATTATACTTATTATATAATGATTGTCAAGAGAAATTTTGCATTTTTCAAAAGATGATACACAATGATACACTTTTCTGTGATATTATGTATACGTAAAGAAATGCAAAGACGGGGTTATTACCATGCTTTGCGATTCATTTTAATACTCCTTTTGCTTTAGGCGCCTACTACACAGCGGGCGCCTTTGTATTTGGAAAAATAACAGAGGTGGTGAAAGTTGGCAAATGAACAAAATTTAATTCCTAATAACAAAAGAACCCCGAGCGAAGTTAGAAAAAACGCTGCAAAGGGCGGTAAAGCCTCCGGCGAAGCAAGACGGCGAAAAAAGACAATGCGCCAAATGATGGAAATGCTGCTTGAACTTCCGGCAAATACGCTGGAAGATTATCAGCTTTTATTAGATTTGGGATTTGATTTTAAAGGCTCAGACAATCTTGAAACAAACAATCTGCTCGTCGTCAATGCCGCTTTGCTGAAAGGGGCAAAGAACGGGGACGTAAGCAGTATTAAAGAGCTTCGCTCCATTATCGGAGATGATTATACCAAGCATAAAATCAAGCTTGAAAACGAAAGGCTGAAGCTTGAAAAACAAAAACTGTTTCCTGAAAAAACGCAGGGAGCAGTATACAATGGCATACCGGCAAATATGATTGCACCGACATTTTCCCGGGCGCTTTTTGCTATAGAAAACCGGGAGTATTCCGAATATGTTTTTTCAGGCGGGCGCGGTTCGACTAAATCATCGTTTGTCAGCTTACAAATAATAGATATTCTTATGAAAAACGAAGAACTGCATACTTGTGTATTGCGGCAGATAAGCAACACTTTGAAAGACAGTGTGTATAATCAAATTTTGTGGGCAATTTCTGCGCTGGGGTTGGACGATGAGTTTTACGCGACCCGCTCACCGCTTGAAATAACACGAATAAATACAGGACAGAAAATATATTTCCGCGGGGCTGATGACCCGAACAAAATCAAATCAATCAAGGTACCGTTTGGCTATATCGGCGTCGTTTGGTTTGAAGAACTCGACCAGTTTCAGGGCGAAGAGACTGTTCGCAAGATTGAACAGTCGGTAATCCGCGGCGGGAATATTGCCTATAAGTTCAAATCGTTTAACCCGCCGAAATCTTCAAACAATTGGGCAAATAAATATATAAAAATCCCGCGGCAGGACAGACTTGTTGCAGAAAGCAATTATTTGAGCGTACCTCGTAAATGGCTCGGCAAGCCGTTTCTTGACGATGCAGAGTTTTTAAAAGAAGTAAATCCCACCGCGTATGAAAACGAATATTTGGGTATTGCAAACGGCACCGGCGGCAATGTGTTTGACAACGTTGTAATTCGCGAAATTACAGACGAGGAAATCAAGCAGTTTGACAGAATATACCGCGGTGTCGACTGGGGCTGGTATCCCGACCCGTTTGCTTATAATTGTATGTACTATGATTCGGCAAGGCTTCGGCTTGTTATATTTGACGAGGTGCGGTGTAATAAGAAATCCAACAAGGAAACGGCGCAAATACTTAAAGACCGCGGCGTAAACAGCAATGATATTGTGATTTGTGACAGCGCAGAGCCGAAATCTGTAGGTGATTATCGTTCGTATGGACTTCTCGCGCGTCCGGCGGAAAAGGGAGCTGGCAGTGTGGAATATTCTATGAAATGGCTGCAATCTTTGCGGGAAATTGTTATTGACAATGTACGGTGTCCGGAAACAGCAAGGGAGTTTTTGGAATATGAGTATGAACGGGACAAAGAAGGTAATGTTATATCCGGTTACCCTGACAAGGACAATCACAGCATAGACGCTGTACGCTATGCCATGAACAAAGTATGGAAGCGGAGAGGACAATAATATGGGATTTTTCAATAAAGTGAAAGGATGGATTAGAGGTTTGTTACCGATTAAAGACATTAAAACAGCATTGAATGTCAAAATAGCAGTTTCGCAGGAAATGCTCGATAAAATCGACCTTTGGCACAGGTGCTATTCAGGTCACGCCCCTTGGCTACATGACAATGTTCAAAGTCTAAGGTTGGAAAAATCAATAGTACGCGAGCTTTCAAACATTGTGTTGAACGAGATGACGGCTAAAGTCAAAAACAAATCGCTGGATGATATATTTCAAACTGCTGTCCGTGATTTAAACATGAATTTGCAAAGAGGCTTGGCAACGGGTGCAATGATAATAAAACCGCTCGGAAAAGACAAGGTGCAGTATGTTTCGGCTAACGCGTTTATCCCGATTGAATATGACGGGCGTGGACGGCTTATAAAAGTGATATTTCCCGAGTTTAAAGAGGCAGGCGGAAGATATTATACGCGCCTTGAATATCACGATTTCAGTGAATTAAGCGGCTTGACAATTACGAACAGGGCGTATATGTCAGCGTCTGCGGGAACTCTCGGACGGGAAATACCGCTTGATTCGGTCGAGGAATGGAAAAAGTTAGAAAAACATATCAGATATCCTAAAATGACGCGCCCTGCGTTCGGATATTACCGCAATCCTATAGACAACGATATTGACGGCTCGAATTGCGGCGTGTCGGTGTTTGATTCAGCTATAGAATTGATAAAAAGGTCGGACGTACAGTTCGGGCGTTTGGATTGGGAATTTGAATCGGGTGAGCGGGCGATACACGTAGATGAAGCGGCTCTGCGCACAGACGGAACGCTGCCGAAGCTGAATAAGCGGTTATACCGTGCGATTGATGTTGATACTGGAGACGGCGGGGAATTATACAAAGAGTTTTCACCGCAGCTGAGGCAGGAGGATATTATTGCAGGACTGGAGGAGTACAAACGCCACATAGAATTTACTGTCGGCTTATCGTACGGCGATATTTCAAATCCGCAGACGGTTGAAAAGACGGCAACGGAGATCAATGCGGCAAAAGCAAGAAAATATAATTTAGTTACTGCAATTCAAAATAATCTGCGCGATTGCTTGGATGATTTGGTTTTTGCTCTTTCCTTTTACAATAGCTTGGCTACAACAAATTATACATTTATATGTGACTTCAAGGACAGCATATTGACAGATGAAGAAACAGAACGCAAGCAGGATATACAGGATTTAAACCTTGGAATACTGAACGATTGGGAATACAGAGCTAAATGGTACGGCGAAAATGAAAAAGAGGCGAAAGGAAATTTACCGCAAACAGCAGAGGTGATTGAATGAATACAGTCATAACAGTAACGTTTATAATTTGTGCCACGTTGATAATACTGAGTATTATTGACGGCTTGAAGTGACTATATGTTTACTCCGAATGAAATAGAAGCAATCCCATTAAAGCTTGAACGCCAGTTTACAGAGTTGGAATCTCGTATAATGCAGGATATAGTACGGCGCGTTAAAGATACAGGAGAGATTACACGTGCGGCGGACTGGCAGATCCACCGTCTTTCCGAGTTAGGAAAAAGCAAGAAAGAGGTAAAGCATTACATAAAAAACGCGTTACAACTTTCCAAAGAGAAAATCGATAGTATTTACAGCGACGTCATTGCAAGCGGTTATGCGCGCGATGCACAGCTTTATACATCGTCCGGCAGAGCGCTTATCCCTTTTTCGGAAAACAAGCCGTTAAAGCAACTGATTGAAAGCATATCGGAGCAAACCGAGGCGGAGCTTAAAAATATAACGCAGTCAATAGGTTTTGCTGTCCGACAAGCAAGCGGAAAGCTTCGGTTTACGCCTATTGCCGACTACTATCAAAAAACTCTCGACGGCGCAGTGCTTGATATAACAAGCGGCGCGTTTGATTATAACACGGTACTCAAGCGCATTGTGCGTGAGATGACCGACAGCGGTTTGCGTTCGGTCGATTACGCGAGCGGGCGGAGCAACCGCCTGGACGTTGCCGCCCGCCGCGCTGTGATGACCGGGGTAAATCAGGTTACGGCAAAGATAAACGAAGATAACGCAAAGCTGCTGAATACCGATATGTTTGAAACCACATGGCACAGCGGCGCAAGACCTACTCATCAGATTTGGCAGGGCAAATGGTTCGATATGCAGGGCTTAAAGGATATATGCGGTTATGGCAAGGTAGACGGTTTAAAAGGGGCAAATTGCCGCCATGACTTTTTTGCTGTTATTCCGGGCGTTTCTGAGCCGACATATACCTCTGAGCAACTGGAGGAAATGAACCGCAAAGAGAATATACCGATAGAATATAAAGGCAAGCAGTACACAAAATACGAGGCTTTGCAGAAACAGCGTAGACTTGAAACAACGATGCGCGCGCAAAGGCAGAAAATAAAGCTGCTTGAAGACGGCGGCGCGGATGAAGAGGATATAACCACGGCGCGAGCGCGATATCACGTGACGTCAAGCGAATACTCGCGGTTTTCCGAAGCGATGAATCTGCCCCAACAACGCGAGCGAGTAACGGTGGATGGATTGGAAAATATTGGGGTTGGGAAGTATGTAAAACCCGTTGCAAATTCGGCGGAAAATGGTATAATAAATATACAAGTCAATGAACGAGACATACAAGCAATTAACAGATATATTTCTTCAGACAGCTATAAAATAAATGAAAAATTGCGTTCAGGCACAGAGCTTTCAAATGATGAAAAAGAATTTATCAGGGATTTGGATAATGCACTTGAGAAAATTCCAAGCTATGAAGGCACAGTATATCGCTCTATTAGGTCTGATATGATTTCGGATATACAAAAGTTTTGGGAACTGCACAAGCCGGGTAAATATATACAATATAGTACATATATTTCATCTTCATTAGAGATTTATGATGATACTATGGATATTCAGTATATAATTGAAAGCAAGAATGGAAAAAATCTTACAACAATTAATTCAAACGAACAGGAAGTTCTGTTTAAAAAAGATACTTGTTTCATTATTACTAAAATCGAAGATCAAACAATTTATATGAAAGAAGGATAGCTTTATGGCTTATGAAAGCTTACGCTGGTGGGATAATCCAGGAGGAAAAGGCGTAATGTGCAATAAATGTATACATTACCATAATGATGGAACATGTAAAGCTTTTTCTAAAGGTATTCCATGGGAACTTATATATAGGGGAGAACATGACACGCCTTTTCCTAATGATCAAGGAATAAGATATGAAGCAATAAAAGAGTAAAAAGGTTCACAAGCAAAAAATTCAGGAGGGCAGCGAATGATTAAGTTATACGATAAAGTTGTGCTTAAAAGCGGGGAACCCGCGTTTATAGTAGAAACATATGAACAATGAAATAGGTTGTTTGAGGTGGACAATTTTGTGGCATCCACACGCCGATGGTACAGACAGGGTTAGCCCGAGAGATGCAGGAGTACGCCACGCCTGCCAAACAACCATTTTATGCCGCTTGCAGAAATGCAGGCGGCTTTCTTATACCCAAATTTAATAATTACAGCGTTGTGCTTTCGGGTGCAGCGCTGTTTTTATATCCAAATTTGTCCGGGAGGACGCGAAACTATCAAGCGAAGTGGAAAGGAACCACGAGAAAAAACTGAAAGTGAGGGAAATTTTATGAAAAGAGAAGATGTGTCAAAGATTTTTGATTCTGCAACGGAGGAGCAAATCACCCAAATACTGGATTTGAACAGCGCAGATATCGGAAAAGCTAAGTCAAAGCTTGAAAACGAGCGGGACGATTTTAAATCCCGGCTTGAAGACGCGCAAAAAAGGCTAAAGACCTTTGAGGGCGTTGACGTTGGAAAGCTCCAAAGTGAAATTGCCGCGCTGAACGCCGACCTTGCGAAAAAGGATGAAGATTATAAACAGCAGATAGCGGACATGGAGTTTAACGGCGAGCTCGACAGCGCATTAACCGCAAGTGGCGCGCGCAACGCAAAAGCGGTCAAGGCGTTGCTTGACATTGAAGCTCTGAAAGCAAGCAAAAACCAGTCGGACGATATAAAATCCGCACTCGAATCGGTCAAGGCAGATAACGATTATCTGTTTACGTCCGATGAGCCTATTAAAAGCCCGGTGCGCGAAACACACGGCATAATCACAGGCGGAGCGTCCGATGCGCTGCGTGCGGCGATGGGGCTGCCCGCAGAGCATAAATCTAAATAACGAAAGGAAGTAAAACTATGGGAATTGAACTGGCAAAAAACTATACTGATCTCCTTGATGAGGTCTATCAGAACGCGTCCGTTACCGCTGATTTAACCGGTGACGCGTCTATGGCAAAAGCGGGCGTTAATGCAAATGAAATTTGCTATCCTCAGATTGAGGTATCGGGTCTGGGAAATTACGACAGAAACAGCGGATATACAGACGGCTCCGTTAATTTGACATGGCAGACTACTAAATTCAATTATGACCGCGGTACAAAAATTTCGGTCGACACAATGGATGATGAGGAAACGTTTAATATTGCATTTGGAAAAGCGGGTTCGGAGCTTATCCGCACCAAGGTCGCTCCCGAAGCGGACGCTTTTACCTTTGCAACACTCGCAGGAGTAGAGGGCATTTCTGTCGCTCAGGCGGCGACCTATGCGGACGCTTCCGAGTTTTTGTCCGCGCTTATCGAGGCAAAAAACAAAATGGACGAGGACGAAGTGCCGGAGGAAGGCAGAATACTCTATGCAACGCCGACCCTGCTTAATGGAATAATGGCGCTTGACACGATAAAAAGCCGAGAGATACTCAACTGCTACGCGGTTAAGAAATCCGTGCCGCAGAGCCGCTTTTACACGGCTATAGATTTGTTGGACGGTAAGACTTCCGGCGAAGAGACGGGACATTACAAGAAATCCGCAGACGGCAAGGATATCAACTTTATGATTATCCACAAGCCCGCGGTAATAAAATTTGACAAGCACATAGCTCATGATTTGATAGCTCCCGCGAACAATCCAAACAGCGACGCATATATTCTTAAATATCGCAAATACGGTCTTGTGGACGTGTACAAAAACAAAGCTGCGGGCATATATCTAAGCTACAAGGCATAGGAGGTTCCAAATGAGAACAGTCGGACTTAAAATAAAGCAAAAGCCGTTAAAAAATTCTGTACAGAACGATAATATGCCTAAAGACAAAAAAGCTGAAAAAAAATAATGACAGGAGGCGGTATCTATGCTGTATGCGGATTATCCGTTTTACATTACAGAATATCTTCGGGAAAAAGAGGCTGTTATCGATACCGACTCTTTTGATTTTTATATCCGCAAGGCGTCGCAGGAAATTAAGCGGTACACATTTGACAACATTTCGGGTGAAATACCCGAATGTGTAAAAATGTGCTGCTGTGAGATTGCCGAAAAGCTATACGTTGCGGATAAAATCACCGAGCGCGGCGGTAAATCTTCCGAAAGCGTCGGCTCATGGTCGGTAAGCTATGAAAGCACGGAGCAAACTAAGCAGGTTTTGCAAAAAGATATAAAGGCTATTGTGTATTTGTGGCTGTCCGGCACCGGGCTTTTGTTCGCGGGGGTGAAACCATGCTGACAAATGCGGATTGCACGCTATACAAGGCGCAAAAGAGCGGCGGATATACGCGGCACGTTGTTAAAAATGTCTACTGGCAGGACAGCAGGGGCGCAAACGTGCAGAAAAGCGGTCTGAATATTGCAGACGGGATAACGGTTTTTTTCTATTCTACAGATATTCTGCCTAAAACGCCTACAAAGGATATGCTTGTAAAGGGCGTTGCGGAGTTTGAGTTTAACAACGAATCCTCGCAAACGGTTTCAGAGAGCTTGAAAGACTTTCGGGAACAGTACAGTTTCTGTGTGGTGACCGCAGTTAACGATTATATGTACGGCGGATTGCCGCACATAGAGATTTTGGCGAGGTGATAAAATGCTGATTAAACAACCAAAAGATATGTCGGTAAATACCGTACATGGCAGATTGGCTTTGCAGTTTAATAAAAGTTTTGCCGCTTCTCGAACAGATGACTTTAAAAGGGCGCAGGAGTTTATCGACAGTGAATGTATACGTCTTATGGCGCCGTACACCCCGATGCAAAGCGGTATTTTGATGGAATCGGCAACGCTTGGAACAAAGATTGGCAGCGGCGAAATCAGGCAGGTCGCGCCCTACGCGCGGTATCAATATTACGGTATAGTTTACGGACCCAATATACCCATGTACGAAAACGGCGAATTAATAGGCTTTTGGTCTCCGAAAAAGAAGCACCCGACGGGCAGAGCGATAACATACAGCACAGCGGTTCACCCGCAGGCGGGAAAACAGTGGTTTGAGCGCATGAAGGCGGACAGAAAGCCCGAGATTCTCAGAGGTGCAGCGAAAATCTTAGGAGGTCGGATTCGGTGAATATTATCGAGCTTGTGAAAACAATTTTAAATCAATACCCGGACATATGCGATATATGCAACGACATACACGTTGATTTTTTAGACAGCTCGGCGACCGATTACGGCTTATATCCAACAGGAGACGCTCTGCTTAGTAAGGATATACTCGGCAATCAGCTTCGGCAGCACAATTTTATACTCAGCGCGGTATATCCGTCCGCAAGCGATTACGACAGGCTGAATAACAGCGGTGTTTTGCTTAATCTTCATTACTGGCTTGAACAGCAGGTTAGCGGACAGGAAATCACCGTTGAAATTGACGGAGAAACGCGCACGGGAACGCTTAAAAAGCTCGCCTGTTCAAACGGTATGCTGTACGCCATACCGCAGGAAAACATGATAATCGGCGTACAATATCAATTGCAAATAGCGGCGCAGTATTCAATAGAAAGTGAGGAATAACAAATCATGCCAATGACAGCAGGAACAAAATTTAAAAGACAGTTTCTGGCGCATTATATTGACAGCTCGTTCGGTTCGGGAACGGCTTCTTATTTGCGCTTGGGAAAGGACTTAGAGGAATACAGCATTGAGATGAACCCCGATGTTGAAAGCAAAACAAATATTTTAGGTGAAAGCTCGACCAACGTTAAAGGCTATCAGCCTCAGGCTTCGGTAGAATCGTTTTACGCTTATAAGGGCGACGAGCTGTACGAGCATTTGGCCGAATGCATTAATAGCAGGGAAACGGGCTCTGAGCTTGAAACAACGGTTGTTGACGTGCTTGTAGAAAGCGATGGATCAATAGTATGGGCGTACCGCGAAAACGCTATAGTAGTTCCGAACTCTATAGGCGGCTCGGACGGCGTGCAGATACCGTTTGACATTTATTACAACGGAAACCGCACCGCCGGAACATGGGACACAGATACAAAGAGCTTTACGGCAAGCTAAGAAAACGGGGCGGGAAACCGCCCCATATATTTTAAGGAGTGAAAACAGTGCCAAATATTAATTTTAATGACGGCTTCAAAGAATATACAATCAACAATGACGAGAGTAAAAAAATCCGATTTAATCCGTCCGACTTCGGTATGCTCGGACGAATTGAGCGGGCTACAAAGGAAATCGAAAAAATAGGGAAAAAATACGAGAGTATAGACGCTAAAAGCGAAAATGCCGCGGCGCTTATAGATGAGTGCGACAAGGAAATACGCGAACAAATCAATTATATTTTCAACAACGATATTTGTTTCACGCTTTTCGGAACGAGCAACTGCGTTTCGCTTTGCGGCGGTCAGCCTGTTTATTTGAATTTTATGGACGCAGTGCTTCCTATTTTGCAAAAAGATATAGAAGAGGAAAAGAAAAAATCCGACCAAAAAATTAAAAAGTATACAAATCAGGTGAAAGCATGATAGGTCAGCTTCCTAAAAGTCTGTCGGTCGATAGCGCGGAATATGCAATACGCAGCGATTTCCGCGTCGCCCTGCTCATTTTTCAGGCGTTTGACGACCCCGAGCTTAATGATTATGAAAAGGTTATGACCTGTATTGAATGTTTATACGAGGCTGTTCCCGCAAACATTGAGGAAGCTTATAAACAGGCGGCTTGGTTTTTAGACGGCGGAAATATAAAAAAATCCAAACAAGCGCCTAAAAAACTGCTTGACTGGGAGCAGGACGAAAACATAATATTTCCGGCGGTCAACAAGGTGGCGGGATTTGAAACCCGCGCCGCCGAATATCTTCACTGGTGGACGTTTTTGGGTTATTTCAGTGAGGTCGGTGAGGGTATGTATTCGTCTGTAATGAATATCCGCGCCAAAAAGGCAAAGGGCAAAAAGCTCGAAAAATATGAACAGGAGTTTTACCGCGAGCATAAAGAGCTAATCGATATCAAGCGAAAATACACCGAAGATGAACAATCGGAGCTTGAACGGCTTAACAAACTGCTGTCGTGACAATAATTTACAACATTCGACAATCAGATAATATCCTTTACAAATTTGCCAAAATATGGTAAAATAAATTAAATAAATTTTTGGGAGGAAACGAAAATGGAACAGAAAAAGCGAAAACTCAAAACTTGGCATATTGTGGTTATTATAGTTGTTGTATTAGCAGTTGGTGGTATAGGAGGATTAATTGCCAATATCACTATGAATAATGATGTATCGGCTGCAATGGCATATATTGAAAGCGGTAACCTCGATTCAGCAAAGGAAATTATTGATAGGCAATTAAAGACAAATAGCTCACAGGCGGATGTGCAAATTTTACTTGCCGATTATTATGTTGCAAAAAAAGAATATCTAAATGCGATAAATGCACTTGATGAAGGCATATCAAAAGTATCGGATAAAAGTGCTTTAGAATCTAAGAAAGCAGAGATAGAGTCAAAATATGGCGACGAAATTAAAGCCGCGCAGGAGGCTGCTAAAAAAGAGCAGGAAAAAGCTGCTGCTGAAGCGAAAAAGGAACAGGAGAAACAAGCAAAGCAAACAGAAAAGGCACAAAAACAAAAAAAAGAGGATTTTATTAAGTCTTGCAAAACCGTTTCCTATGAAGAATTAGCTCGTAATACAGATAAATATAAAGGTAAAAATATTGTTATTACTGTACAGATTTCTCAAGTTATTGAAGGCGGAGTGCTTACGGAATCCGGATATCGCGCTTACGAGGATTACAATATATCAGCGGGAAATACGTTTTTACAAAATGAGTGGTATGTACGCTATGAATTAAAAGACGGTGATACAAAGATATTAAAAGACGATATTGTTGAATTCTATGGAACATTTGACGGTACACAGGAAATGGAAAGAGCTCTGACAGGTATAAAAGAATCCGTACCAACTATTTCGGTGAAATATTACAAGATTAAAAACAAATAGAAAAAGCCAAAGCGGCAGGATTGGTAATTGAATAACGATACAGCGCTCTTTTATAAGGGCGCTTTTCTTATGCAAAAAATGCACCGTGGAATTAACCACGGTGCGGTAAAGCTATTTTAATGGAGTAAAACTATTTTAATCCGGCTTGAGCTTTTGAAACTACTTTGCCGTTTTGAACTGTGAAGTTTGCGTTTGCTCCGAGTTCTCCTGCGCCTTCGTATTCATACATAACGGTTTTAAGCTCGTATTCATCATACCCTATATCGGAATCGGAAACAATTTCACCTTTTCCGCCGAGTATTTCAAACATTTCATCTTCCGTCATACCTGTTTCAACAGCTTCAAATTGAGCCTTGGTTATCTTGACGCCGCCAGAATCAGAAATTACTTCGGTGGCGGCGCTTGCATTCACCGCGGCGTCTTGTGCGCCAAACCCCCATGACGAGAAAAAAGCAATATAAATACAAACAGCGAAAAATATGATTGCAAGAATCATTATAGTAATTGTTACGGGCGTATTCTTTTGATACCATTTTTTATCCATATAAATTCCTCCTATAATTTATATTACCAAATTATGGCAAAAAAGTAAAGGAAAATTAAACTGTTTTGCAATTTCTATATTTATCAAAGCACAGTGAATCCGTTCACTGTGTTTTTTCTATACAAAAAAAGAAAGGATGTGGTTTAATGGCTGTTGACGGAAGTTTGATATTCGACACAAAGATGGACCCAAACGGATTTGAAAAAGGGGTCGAGGATATCTCCAAAAATCTCGGAAAGTTCACGGGCTGCTTAAAATCGTTCGGCAAGGAGCTTAACAATGCGTTTGGCGGCTCCAAGGTTATTGATTTGCAAAACAAAATCAAGGACACCGAGGATAAAATATCTCTGCTCAAAAGGGAGCTTTCCGAAATGGGGAATACTCCGATAAAAAGCAGCGCGTTAAAGAGCCTGGAACGGGATGTCGAAAAGACCAGGACAAAATTGCAGGAGCTTTATGCTCAGGCAGACCAAATCGGTAATGCAAAGCTTGTTGACATGAGCGATTTAGGCTTGCAGGTGGACGATGCCGCTTTTGAAGAAATGCTGTCAAACGACACGTCGTGGAAAAAGATACAACAGCAGATAAGCGAGACTGAAAGCAAGCTGGATGGTTATAAGCAAAAGCTGAAAGAGGTGAAAGCAGCTGAAAACTCCGACGCTACATCTACAACTGCTTATCAGAAAAAGCAGAATCAGATTGACAGCTTAGAAAGAAAGCTGAACAGCTATAAAGCAAAACTGTCCGAAACGGCTCAGGCTGAAACAAAAGCCTCTAACGCCGGGTCAAAGGCGGAAAAAAGCAGTAAATCCGTCGGGTCAAGCATGAGTAGGGCGGCGTCACAGACAAACATATTCGCAAAGTCGCTCAAACGCATTCAAAGACTGTTGGCTTCTATGCTGTTGTATAAAGCTGTGGCGGCGGTTTTCGGCGGGATAAAGGAAGGAATGAAGAATCTTGCACAGGCAAGTCCCGAGGTCAACGGCAACTTGTCCGAGCTTATATCGGCGCTTACGCAGATGAAAAATTCGCTTGCAACGGCGTTTGCGCCCATTCTGTCGGTTGTAACGCCGATACTGACGAAGTTTATCAATCTAATCAGCACGGCGGCTACATATGTAGGGCAGTTCTTTGCTGCGCTTTCCGGCGCAAAGACCTTTAAAAAAGCGGTTTCGGTACAGCAGGATTATGCGGATAGTCTTAAAAATACCGATAAACAAGCGAAGAAAACGCAAAAAACGCTGGCTTCATTTGACAACTTGAATATACTGTCTGATAATTCAACCGATTCAAGCAGTACGTCATCGTCAGCTGTTGCACCCGAAACCATGTTTGTCGATGTGAAAATTAACAGCAATATATCAGAGTTTGCAAAGAAGTTTAAAAAGATGATGCAGCCGGTAATAAAAAATGCAAAGAATCTTTGGGGCGCGTTAAAGCCACTGCGTGATTTCAGCAGCAAGGCGCTGTCTGATTTTTATAAAAATTGTCTCACGCCAATTGGAAATTGGGCTTTGGGAGTAGGCTTGCCGAGGTTTGTGGAAATCACAAAAGAAATGATGAAAAACATTGACTGGACGAAACTTCAGGGTTCACTTAATACATTATGGACTTCAATAGCAAAATTTGCTACACATACAATCGGAGAGGGATTGCTGTGGTTTTATGAAAATGTTCTTGCGCCACTTGCGGAATGGACGATAAGCGATTTGCTCCCGGCATTTTTGGGCTTACTTGCA
This sequence comes from uncultured Oscillospiraceae bacterium, assembly GCA_964536085.1. Taxonomy (GTDB): domain Bacteria; phylum Bacillota; class Clostridia; order Oscillospirales; family Ruminococcaceae; genus CAZHWR01. The sequence continues at coordinate 2,286 of CAZHWR010000026.1, read as the reverse complement.
CAGGTTATTGACACGTTGGGCTCCGTAATAGATGCCATGGCACCGACATTTGAGTGGTTTTGGGAAAACGTGTTATCGCCTTTTGCAGAATGGACAGGCGGGATAATAGTTTCGGTAATTGAAAAATTAACTGAAAAATTATCGGATTTTTCAGAGTGGGCAAAAAATAATCAGGCTGCTATGGATATGATGGCTTCTTTAATTTTGGGCTTTTTTGCAGGAATTATTTTTTATTACACCGTAAAGAAAATTATAGATGTAGTAAAGAGCATACGTGAAACTTTTTCTAATCTTGCTAGTGTTATAGCTACATCCGGATTTAAGGTCGCTTTTGCAGCAGCAGCATTTGGAATCCTTGCGGCAGGTATAATTTATTTGGCAAGGAATTGGGATAAATTATCCCCAGCACAGCGAGTTATCACAATTTTAGGAGGATTGGCTGCGGCCGCCACGGCTGCGGCTGTAGCTATAGCTGTGTTCCACACGGCATGGTCTGTAGGTGTTGCAGCTGCGGCGATAGCGGGTGGTTTAGCTCTATTTGGATTAACTTATGTATTTAGCAAAGGGTCAACAAATACAGCAGATACAGCGTTTGACAAAGCAAATGATTTCTATTCGTCCTATGACTTTTCGGGTTCGGGATATAGTTTTCCAAAGCTTGCAACAGGCACTGTCGTACCCGCAAACTACGGGGAGTTTCTCGCTGTTCTCGGCGATAACAAAAATGAAGCTGAGGTAGTTTCGCCGCTGTCCACTATGAAACAGGCGTTTTCGGAAGCTCTTGCGGAGAGCGGTAATATAGGCGGCGCACAAACAATCAATCTAAACGTTATGCTTGACGGCTCGAAGATATATTCTACGGTGGTAAAACTGAATAACGCCAATAAACGCCGAACGGGCAAAAATGCTTTGGCATAAGGGGGCAAAGATATTGATTATATACTTTAAACTCGGCTCTTTGAAGCTGGACGCAAAATATATTGAATCGTTTTCAGCTTCGGACGATGACCTTTCTTCTGAGGACAGCGGAAGAACGCTTGACGGAAAGATGCATAAAAACAGCGTATGCGCCAAGGAATCTTACACAATATCATTTATGCCACTTTCGTGGACAATGACAGCTAAAATAATGAAAGCTGTCAGGAATAAAAACAAAATATCGTTTACTTATCCGTCGCCGCTCAATGCTAATCAGCTTACGACTAATTATTTTTATATACAGGCACGGTCAGCGGCTGTTATGGTAACAACAGAAGACGGAAAGGTGAAATGGCAGGATTTAAGTTTTACATTAACGGAGATTTGACGATATGTACGGAACGACTAACGAATATAAGCGGGCAATCTTAGACGATAACCGTTTTTTTTCGGCTGAAATTTCCATGACGCTGAAAGATGGTACCAATTTGATACTTGACGACTCTCAGATAATGTCCGAGGGGACGGCTTTTAAATCTGCGTCATCCGATGAAAGCGCTTTTACTATCGGCGATACTTTGTGCGAGGAATGTACGGTAACGATTAATAATATTGACGATTCCTACAACGGATATAGCTTTGAGAAGGCTGTGTTTTATGTAACGCTGATTTTAAAAATTGATGAAGAGACAGGCGAAAAGATAAAGAAAGGACCGTTTACGGTAAGTAAAAGCGAATTAGCTGACCAAACCGTTACGTTAACTGCCTATGACAACATGGTAAAGTTTGAAAAAAAATATACATACAGCTCGCGAGGATATCCTGCAACACTTAAGCAAATTACTGAAGAGGCTTGTAGTGTCTGTGGCGTTTTCGATCAAAACTATAATATGCCGGATATATATTTTGACGAGGCATATCAAGTCCCCTCTTCAAATGAGCCGCCGGAATTAGATACCACATATAGAGATGTAATAGGTTGGGTGGCGCAAATTTTGGGCGGTTATGCGAAGATAAACAGTGCGGGATATTTACAGTATTGTTGGTACAACGGTGTATTTTTAGACGATTTTGACGGCGGAAATTTTACTGATTACGAAAGCGGGGATCCGGCAGACGGCGGCGATTTTACATATACCGAGAATACAAATTATGACGGCGGCGGATTTACTTCGGGGGAAAACAATATGAATAATTATCACAATATTTTCAGTTTGACTTCGCAGAATATAGCTACCGAAGATATAAGAATCGGAAATGTCAAGGTGAATGCATATTCGCCGAATTCTGTTGAAGGGTATTACTCTGACGGTTGGTTTTATAGCGATTCCGACCATACAACAAAGATGACTGGAATTGTTAATGTGT
>CAZHWR010000025.1:0-26298 GCA_964536085.1 uncultured Oscillospiraceae bacterium | reverse complement strand
ACCGCTGTTCCCGTTACGAGCTTACCGTTAACATACAGCACAATCTTTCCGTTTACGGTCTGCGTTCCGTTTTTAACCGCGGGAGCGGAGGTTGTTGAGTCCGGGTTCGTCGGCTCGGACGGCGTGGAAGGATCGGATATATCGGTCGTTGTACCGCGAGTCATAACACCGCCCGTACCCGAGGGCTGTAGCGATGATTTTTTTATCACCAGCTTATCGAGCGCTATTCCGTCTTCACGTTCGCAGACAGTTATCGTGTGAACTTCCGAGGACGACACCCTTATCGTTCCTACCAGCTTCCAAACAAACTCCCCGCCGGTTGAGAAGAAGTCATTAAGCGTGATTGCCGTGCCGGAATCGAGTGAAACCAAAAGCGAATCGTCATCGCCGCACTGGCTCTTAACAAGCGCCCACACATAGTAAAGTCCCGTAGCTTTGAAATTGACCTGATATTCAAGCTTCGCTCCCTTGTTTAAAGACATCGACGTATTGGAATAGTTGTTGTTTTTATTCGGGCCTGCAAACATGCCGAAGCCGGAAATGCCGTCGGTTTGGATCCACTCGGATTTTGACGAATCAGTGCCGATTATAGTTTTTGCATACTGGGAATTTTCAAGCGCCGCCTCGGCTTCGATATTTATACTTCCGCTGCTGTCGGATATAAATTCAGCGTCGCCGCCGTTTGTCTGCGGCTCGTTATACGGCATAATCTCGATCGCCGCAACGACCCACTTTCCGGACAGCTCAAGCTCTATAGTCAAATCGTCCGACGCCTCGGTCAAAAATGCTTTTTCAACCGTCTGCCCCGCCGAAAGGCTGAATCCGGAAATAACTTCCTCGGAATTAGCGGTCACGTTCATGTTTGACACCGCTATTCCACCCGACTGCCTGTCGCCGACTGCAAGACTGACGATATAGCTTCCCGCTTCGGTGACCTTGAAAGTGATTTTTGCATCGGATTCCGACCAGAGGAACGAATTGTCCCTGTCGGATGCTTTTGAATCGCTTCGCACAACCGCACTGACATTTGCAAGCGAGTCCCCGCTCCATTCGTAACGCTTGATACCCGATTTGGTAACGGTGTTGTCAACGCCCATGTAACCATCACAGGTTTTTGACAGGTTTCCTGTGAAGTCGTACATCAACGTATTGCTCGCTTCGGAATAGGTCAAATCCTCAAGCGAGAATGTCTTGGCTTTTTCAAGCGACGGACGCGTCCAGTCCGAAACTGTGTTAAAGCTCTCGTCGGCGCCGTGATGAGTAGCCGTCACATCGAATTTTGAAGACTCCGTCAGCACCAGCCTGTCGAAAACAATGCCCGCGTCCGACTTATATATTCTTATCGTATGCCAACCGGGCTCGGTTACAACAAACGGGCTATCCGTAAGGCTCAAATCCTCTATGCCGTCCAAAACATTCATAGCCCATGCGCTTGTGCTTGAATCGTCCGCATCGGAATTTCCTCTGAACAGCTGAATCGCTCCCCCGTCGAACTGGACCGCCGTTCGGCATGTATTTCCCGCATTAAGCGTAGGCAGACGGTAAAGAGTTGGGATATATTTGCCCGTAGTTTCAAAATACACTTTGTATTCAAGATACGGCGATGTGGTTTCAAAATCAGAGTCAATGCGCGTTTCATTTGTCTGCGCACTCAGATCGGGGTATACCTTCATAGAGTCCCCGCTCACACCCAGTCCCGGCATAAGCTGCCAGTACTGACCGTTTACCTCAACATTCGAGCTGTAGTGCTCAGCTTCTATAGCTACAACGCCGTTCGATTCGTAATATCCCTTGTACTCTTCAGTCTCGGGATTAACCGTGGATTTTTTTATTTCGGCAGTATATGTTTTCGAGCTTCCGTAATCGTCGCTTACCGTTATCTCGGCGGTCTGTACGCCGTAATCCGCCTTGTCCCAGTCGACTTTGACCCAAACTCTGTCTTCAACATCCACCGTACCTGTGTAAATATTTTTTCCATTCTCGTTTGTTTCGGTCAGCACCGTATCGCCCGTGGTGACAATTTTAACCGTTTCATCAGTGACGATTTTGAAATTCATCGTCTTGTTGCCTTTGTTGAAAATATCAATAAACCTTTGATCGTCACTTAACGAACTGAATTCAAGAGTTATGTCCTCCGCGCCCGTTTCCTGACCCTCGCATACCGAGCCAACGCCGTCCTCTGCGCAAACCTCCGAAACATAGGTAACGCTTGGCGCGGCTGACGGCTGAGGAAGTCCGCTGACATACGGATTCAAAATACCGTCCCATTTACCGTCGGCTATGACTTTATTGTAGTAGGTCACATCTGCAAGAATAGCCTGATACGCTTCCTCGGCGGCAGCGGCGTATGCATTTGTCGAGGCAAAGCGCCCCTGCGAATAATAAAGCTGATTTTTTTGATGATAATAGCTCTTTTCATAGCTCAGCTTACTTGCTCTTATCATATAGTGCACCATTTCATAATAAGCGGTCTGCATATCCTCATCTAGCGTTTCCATAAGCTTTGAGGAACGGTCTAAGATGTCCGCCATGGTATTTATGGCGCGCTGGGCTTCGTCGCCGTTTTCGATAATACTGAATTCACGGCCCAAATTAGACATTTGAAATTCGGGTCTTTTGGCTACGGAAGTTTGATAGTATGTGGATAAAATATCAGCCAGCTCGGCAGACTGCTCTTCGTCAAAGCCGAAATTTCTCTGTGCAAACGATATCACATAGTCGTCGATATTTGATTCATTATATTTGTCGATATCCCAGCTCATGCTCATGAAAAACTCAATCGGGATCTCGCCGGGCTTGATATCGCCCACATTCAGTATAAACACATCCCCCGCGCCGGAATTATAAGTTTTGCTGAGTTCCTCATACATCTGCGTAAGCGGAGTCGAAGCCACCCACAGCGTGCTCATCGGAGCGCCCCAGTAGGATATATGATAATAAACGCCGCCGCCCGCATATTTTGCAACCTGTTCGGAATTGCCTACAGCTCTTAAATATCCGTAGTTGTCATCCGCCCAAAGGATATATGTATCGTCCGGCAGGGAAAGGTCGTATTTAAAATATTCCGCCGCTTCCTTGTACGGACAGTAGACCTTGTAAAATTCTTTGTGTTCACCCGTTTCCTCGTAATACTTCTGCTCGTACTTTTCCAAAATAGCGATCTGCGCTTCTACCGCTTGCTTAACAACCTTCGCCTTATTTTCATATGTGGGATTGGAAAGATTTCTGCATGCGATTCCCGAATCGTGCAGACCGCGCAGACCTATAGTATAGAGGTTGTCATACTTGTAGTTGACCGCGACCCTTTCCTCCCAGTAAGCGTTCATTGCCTCTGCGTTCACGGTATAATCGTAGCTTGAATTCCAGCTGTTGTCGACCTTTGTAAGATTGTATTTTCCGACATTCGCCTCGCACCACGGAGCCCATTCGGCTTCGTTGTCCCTGAGCAGCAGCTCGCAGTGTGAAGCTCCCATAATAATACCGTATTCATCCGCCGCCTCGGCGTTAAACGGCTGTCCTGTTTCAGGATTTATCTTGACATTGAAGCCGGTCGAATAATTATGCATTGCAGGCCAGAGGGTGTTCGCCTTAAGTCTCAACAGAAGCTCGAAAACCTTTTCATACATCGCCTTGTTAGGCGTTCCGGGACTTGTATCAGAATCCTGAAATTTTGCCGACCAGTTAGTAAGATTTCTTTCATCGTTTATAAAAATTCCGCGGAATTTAACGTCGGGCATTTCCGTAGTTTCAATTTCCGAAGCGGTCAGTACAACCTCGGTCTTGCTTTTAATCTCAACGTCGCCCCACCAGTACCACGGCGAAACGCCTATTGCTTCGGAAAGCTCATAAATACCGTAAATTGTACCGCGTTTATCGCTGCCTGCAATAACCAGCGCACTGTCGCAGCCGGAAAACGGAGCATCCACGATTTGAATAGTAAACGCCTCCCATTGACCGACTATTCCCGACGTATCGATTTTCCCGTCGTCCGCCAGCTCGTCAATCAAATCGCTGTTTCCGACAGTTCCCGCAATAACCGCGGTTTTACCGATATCGTCCTTATCGCTTACAAGCTGTGGCTGAACCCCCGTCACCGCCTCGATGTCGGTAATCAAATCGCCTGCGGCCCTCACGACCTGTTTATACTCGGTCTTGCCGCTTGAATCCGAATCGACGTAAACGTCCGCAGCCTTGCCCGATACGTAAAGCCCGAAGCTTCTCTCTTCAGCGGCGCTTGCCGTAACAGACGAAAGCGGCGACGCAAACGGCAATATCATCGCACAAGCGATCATCCCAGATAAAAATCTTTTGAATCTCATGATTATACCGTCTCCTTTCCGGTTTATGTATTGCAAAATAATTTTAAAAAACATTAAGTTTTTTGTGTTCATTTATATAGTACCAATTTCATATTTACAATTCAATTGCTTAATCCGCTGTAATTGTTTGCAATTTTGAACATTATGTATTATTATAGATACGGAAACAAGAAACCTTATGCGGCGTCCGCTTAGGTTTTATGCGGCTTTATTGTATATAACCGCACGCTGTTTTTCTTATCCTCAAAAGGGAAGCAGCGAGATCTTTGTTTTCAATATTTATTTTCTCTCAGTCCGGCAAGGGGGATAACAATGGGAAAGATTTTGCAAAAGCTTGATGAAAACGGTCTGTATTTTCACCATATTCTGGACGTGTCGCCCGACGCTGATTACTACATCATGCACGCGCACGAGCATTATGAATTGTTTACGCTGATCTCCGGCAGGGGAACGTTTATGATAGAGGGTACGGAATATTCTCTCGAACCCGGATGCGTGTTTATCATGCGCCCTGCCGAGGCTCACCGCATTTTAATCGAGCCTGACCGCCCTTACGAGCGGATGGTTTTTGAATTTTCCGAATCTATTATAAAAGCCATAGATCCTGATTTAAAGCTGCTGGATGCATACCGCTCGCGCGGACTCGGTGAAAAAAACAAATATCAAAAGCAGTGCTTTCCCCGCTCGCTTACCGATTATATATTCGGCGCGGGGCTTTCGGGAATGTCCCGAGACGGACTGCGCTTCGCCGTTGTCACAGCCTTAATAAATTTCTTAAACCACATAAATTATTCGTTTTCCCTTTCGGATGACATCCGCTTCGCCGCGACGTATGACGTAACCAAAGAGCTGGTCGAATACATAAACGGGCACCTGTTCGAGGACTTAAGCCTTTCGTCGCTCTGCTCGCGGTTTTATATGAGCGATTCTCATTTAGGCAGGCGCTTCAAAGCCGCGACCGGATGCTCGATAGCAAAATACATTTCCATCAAGCGGCTTTTGGAAGCGCGCAAAAGAATAAGCGACGGCATCTCGGCGGTCAACGCCGCAAAGGAATGCGGTTATAACGACTACTCCTCGTTTTACAGGGCATATGTGAAACGTTTCGGTGAATCGCCGCGCAGAACACAACTGCAAAAAAACGAGAACGATTTTGACAAAGCGCAGTAAACAAGCCGCTTTGTCATGCACGTACGGACGATGCTCCCACAACAAAAAGAGGTTATTTTGCAAAGCAAAATAACCTCTTTTTGTTTTTAGCCTGAAAACCGATTTTAAGCCCAAGGGGAAACGGACACGGGCATACAAACAAACACATCAGAGTTTAAACGCCTTGCACGCCTGCATATCCGCCTAATCCGCTCTGAAATTTATTTTTCCAAATTCTTTTTCGTATTCCTTTATTTTATCTCTGATTAAAATGCAAATCTCACAATTCTTACTACGCCCCTCGCTTTTGGCTATCACACCAAGCTTGCCTAGCATAATTTCGTCAATTCGTACCGTCAGGCTCTTCATAATTATGACCCTCCTTTCCTGTCAGAAGCGATATGCAATAAGCAATAAAACCGGGAAATACTCTCCTATCCCTCCGTTTGCTCTTTATACCTTCATCGGCTGCTGAAAACAAAAAATGCAAAAATAATTGCCGCCGCGCTTTTGCTTATCACAATCACAGCCAAAGCTTCTTCTGTTAAATTAAATTGTATTTTGTTATTGACAGTTACACAAATGTGTAATATAGTATAAGTGGCATTAATAATATATTACACATTCACGTATCTGTCAGATATATATTAATACTTAACAAAGTAATAGTCAAACGGAAATTGATACGTAATTATATAATTGTGTGATTGTATAAAAAATATGGTGATAATATGTCGATTTTATACATGAGGCTTTCTTTGCTGTGCAAAGAACACGGTATATCAGCCTACAGAATGTGCAAAGACTGCTCCATTCAGCCCAGCGTGATGACCGATTTAAAAATGGGGCGCAAAAAAAGCATGAATATTGAAACCGTCGGCAAAATAGCGGATTATTTTTGCGTATCATCCGATTATCTTCTTGGGAAAACCGATATAAAAGATCCTCCGTCAGACCGAAGCACAATCGCCGACCCGCAGATTGAAGAATTGCTAAGGCTCTTTTTAGCCCTGAACAGCACAGGACGGCAAAAAGTGATTGATTATGCGTCGGACATTTCATCAAACGATAAAAACTCTAAATAAAAGCGCAGCGCTCAATGTGATATCAAAAACCGCCGTTTTCCCGATTGAGGTTTTATCCTACACCCGCTTCCCGCGCAGACAATAAACGCCTGTGTTTACCGAGTTGATTACGGTAAACACAGGCGTTTAAATTTAACACTTTATTTGAAATGCAGTTTCTTTCCTCTTGCATTCATAAATAGCTAGATAAGCACCTTTGACAGAAAATCCTGCAAGCGCGGATTTTGAGGATTTGCAAAAAATTCCTTCGGAGTGTTTTCCTCCATTATTACGCCCTCGTCCATGAACAGAACGCGGGTGGCTACTTCCTTTGCAAAGCCCATCTCGTGTGTGACGACGACCATCGTCATGCCTTCATCCGCAAGCTCTTTCATAACCTCGAGCACCTCACCGACCATTTCAGGATCGAGAGCGGAGGTCGGTTCGTCAAACAGCATAACGTCGGGATTCATAGCGAGCGCACGAACAATCGCGATACGCTGCTTCTGCCCGCCCGACAGCATAGACGGATAAGCATCCGCTTTTTCAAGCAATCCGATTCTGTCCAAGAGCTTTTTGGCGTTTTCATCAGCCTCCTCCTTAGTTCGCAGCTTGAGCTTAACAGGAGCAAGCGTGATATTTTTTAAAATAGTCAGATGCGGAAACAGGTTGAAATGCTGAAATACCATGCCCATTTTCCGCCGCATGAGATTTACGTTGGTTTTCGGATCGGTTATATTGCTGCCCTCAAACCACACCTCGCCGCCCGTTGGCTTTTCCAACAGATTCAGACAGCGAAGAAATGTGGATTTCCCCGACCCTGACGGACCGACAACAACCACCTTTTCTCCTTTTTTGATATGCTGGTCGATACCGTTTAAAACCACATGGTCGCCAAACGCTTTGGTGAGCTTTTTAGTTTCGATCACTTTTAGCCAAACTCCTTTCAAAGATATTCAAAAGCTTGGTTAAAATCAGCACAATCACAAGATAAACAACGGCGGCTATTATGTACGCCGGCAGCGGCTGGAATGTGCGCGAGCCGATGAAGCCCGCCATTTTAGTGAGGTCGTTTATCGCAATAACGCTTATAACCGAGGTTTCTTTAACCAGTGTGATAAATTCGTTTCCGAGCGCAGGAAGAATGTTTTTTACCGCCTGCGGCAGGATTATCTGCATCATGGTCTGAGCGCCCGAAAGCCCGAGCGAACGCCCGGCCTCGGTCTGACCGATATCGATCGATTCGATTCCCGCGCGCACGATTTCGGAAACATACGCCCCCGAATTAAGCCCGAAGCAAACCATTCCCACGATTATCGGATTGGTGTCCCGCGAGGTAAAAATCATGTAATAGATTATCATCAGCTGCACCATAAGCGGAGTGCCGCGGAATATCGTTATATAAAACGAGCAGATTTTTGAAAGTATCCGCATAACGATATTGCCCGAATTTTTGGCGGACACCCTAACCGTTGCAACAATAACGCCTATCACAAGGCCGAACAACACGGCGAAAAGCGAGATAAGCAGCGTCATCTTCAGACCTTCGAGATACGCAAGATATCTTTGTTCAGGTATAAGCGCGTTGTAAAATTGCTTAAATATCTCCTGCATGTCGGCTCCTTTTGCCGTTTTTAGTTAACGGAATCTGAATGATTGGCGATAAATTCGTCGATCTTGCCGTCGGTCTTAAGCTGTTCAATAACAGTGTTTATTGTTTCGAGAAGCTCGGAGTTGCCCTTTTGAACGGCAATCGCATACTGATCTGTAAACAGCGGATCGCCCTCAAGTATTGTAAGCTCCGGATTTGCCTCAACAAGGTCGTTCGCAGGAAGCTCATCCATAACTATGCAGTCTATCTTACCGGCCTTTAAATCCTCGGCGGCAAGGGCGAATTTTGTGTATCGCTTAACCTCTTTGGGACTTGCATTTTCGGAATTGGAGCACCATAAATCGGCGATGTTTCCCTGCTGGACGGCAACCGTTTTGTCTTTAAGTCCGTCTCCGGTCGCCTCGCTTACAGCGGGATCGGATTTATTTACCACAACGACCTCAGTCGAATCTACGTAGTTTGTGGAAAAGTCCATGACCTCCTGCCTTTCGGGAGAAACCGAAACTCCGGCGGCGACAAAATCCACTTTGCCCTGCTGAACAGCTATAAGAGCCGCGTCAAAGTCCATGTTCTGGATTTCAAGCTCTCTGCCCATGTATTCCGCGATAGCCTGAGCGATATCCATATCCACTCCCTCGACGTCGTTACCGACTAAGTATTCATACGGCGCGAAGCCCGCCTCGGTCGCAACAACGAGCTTCTCGGAGGAAGCAGACCCGGCTGTGCTTTCATCACCTGTGTTCTGCGCGGAACATCCCGCGAAAACCGACGCCGCCAACACTGCTGACAGCAAAATTCCCAATGCTTTTTTCATAAAATGACCACCCTTTCCTATAGGCAAAAAACGCGCACTTTTGCAAAACCCAAATTATTACCTGCGTTTTGCAGCCCGGCGAAACGTTCCTGCCCCAAGTAAAATTTATATGAATTAATATTTATTCATACTTTAGCACAAATTCCAAAACAAATCAAGTCTTTTGGGATAATTCCCGCAATATCGGAACTCAGGGGGATTTTACCCTCATAAAAACATACGCCATTTAAAAAAAGCAACCACCACATTTGTTGCAATTTTATTCAATGAAAATTGCAAAAATTCTTGTGCTTTAATACAAAAGGGTGTATAATAAGTCTGTTTTAAAATGTATATCTTAAATTGGGAGGAATAAAAAATGACATTCAAAAACGCCTATCTGAACAGAGTCATGGAATCTGTTCGCAAAAGAAACGCAAGCGAACCCGAATTCATCCAGTCGGTTGAAGAAGTGTTCAGCTCGCTCGAACCGGTAATCGAAAAGCACCCCGAGTATGAAAAAGCAAACATTCTCGAGCGCATTACCGAGCCGGAACGCCAGATAATGTTCCGCGTACCGTGGGTCGACGACAACGGCAACATTCAGGTCAACCGCGGCTTCAGGGTTCAGTTCAACAGCGCTTTAGGTCCTTACAAGGGCGGTCTTCGTCTGCACCCGTCGGTTTATCTCGGAATCATCAAGTTTTTGGGCTTTGAACAGATATTCAAAAACAGCCTCACCACTCTGCCCATGGGCGGCGGAAAAGGCGGCTCCGACTTTGACCCCAAGGGCAAATCGGACGCCGAGGTTATGCGCTTCTGCCAGAGCTTTATGACAGAGCTTTGCCGCCACATCGGTCCCGACTGCGACGTTCCCGCGGGAGACATCGGAACAGGCGGAAGAGAAATCGGCTTCATGTTCGGTCAGTACAAGAGAATCAAAAACGAGTGGACAGGCGTTTTGACCGGCAAGGGTCTTAACTACGGCGGATCGCTCGCAAGAACCGAAGCTACCGGCTACGGACTCTGCTACTTCACAGAAGAAATGCTCAAGGCCAACGGCAAGAGCTTTGCAGGTCAGACAGTTGTAATCTCCGGCTCGGGCAACGTTGCTATCTACGCGACCCAGAAAGCAACCGAGTTGGGCGCAAAGGTCGTTGCTCTTTCCGATTCAAACGGATATATTTACGACAAAAACGGAATCGACCTTGACTGCGTAAAGCAGCTTAAGGAAGTTGAGAGAAAACGCATCAAAGAATATGTTGCCACTCATCCCGACGCGACCTACACCGAGGGCTGCAGCGGAATCTGGACTATTCCCTGCGATATCGCTCTTCCCTGCGCAACGCAGAACGAGATTGACAAGGCAAGCGCCGAAACTCTCGCTAAAAACGGCTGTTACGCTGTCTCCGAGGGTGCGAACATGCCTTCGACCCCCGAAGCTATCGAGGTTTACTTTGCAAACAACATGCTTTACGGTCCTGCAAAGGCTGCTAACGCAGGCGGCGTTGCAACCTCCGGTCTTGAAATGAGCCAGAACTCCGCAAGACTTTCGTGGACGTTCGAGGAAGTTGACTCCAAGCTTCACGGCATCATGAAAGACATTTTCGCTTCGTGCGACTCTGCCGCTAAGGAATACGGCATGGACGGAAACTACATGGCGGGAGCAAACATCGCCGGCTTCAAAAAGGTAGCCGACGCTATGCTCGCTCAGGGTGTTGTTTAAATACTTTAAACCAAAAAGCTTTTGGGCTGCCTTTAGGCAGCCCTTTTTTGTTGCTTTAAACACAAAAACGCTGTATAATAAAAACAGCAAATACAACCAATAAATTAAAAGGAGCACGGTATTATGATTTTGGTGAACACGGAAACAATTCAGGGCAAGGAACTGCAAACTTTGGGTCTGGTAACAGGCAACACGGTGCATACCAAAAACTTTGTCAAGGATTTCGGCGCAGGTTTAAAGAACATGGTGGGCGGAGAGCTAGTCTCTTACACAAAAATGCTCACCGAAGCCCGCGAGGTTGCGCTCGGCAGAATGATAGCACAGGCGGAGTCGATGGGCGCGGACGCAGTGGTAAACGTCAGGTTTTCCAGCGCTGCTATAGCGCAGGGCGCAGCGGAGATTCTCACGTCGGGCACTGCGGTAAAATTCATGTAAATACTTAATCACAGGTAAATCGAAATAAAAAAGCAGAGCTGTTTTCAGCTCTGCTTTTTTATATGCTATTTAATCCTTTACGTCCCTCATCGTAAGCGAAATTCTGTTTCGCTTTAAATCGACTTCCAGCACCTTTACCTTTACTATATCCCCAACGCGCAGGACCTCGGACGGATGATTGATGTATCTATCACATATACGCGAAATGTGAACAAGTCCGTCCTGATGAACGCCTATATCAACAAACGCCCCGAAATCTACGACGTTTCTGACCGTTCCCTCAAGCACCATGTCAGGCTTTAAATCCTCTATACCCTTTAGCTCGGAATGAAGCGCGAGGGTTTTGAGCTTGTCGCGGGGGTCGCGTCCGGGTCTGATAAGCTCGTCTACAATATCCTCCAAGGTGGGAACGCCGATATCAAGCTGTTCGGCGATTTGTTTTTTACCGCTTTTTTCAACCGACTGCTTCAAATCGGAAATTTTTTCCATCCCCAAATCATTCTCGTCCAGATGCTGAATTTTGAGCAGCTTTTTAGCCGCAGAATAAGATTCGGGATGAACGGCGGTGTTGTCAAGCGGCTCGTCCGAATTTGCAACGCGCAAAAATCCCGCCGACTGCAAAAACGCTTTGTTCCCGAGCTTCGGAACCTCTTTAAGCTGCCTGCGCGAGATGAATTTTCCGTTTTCCTCGCGGTATGCCACTATGTTCTTCGCAAGCGCGGGACCTATGCCCGAAACATACGAAAGCAACGAGCCTGATGCTGTGTTCAAATCCACCCCGACGCTGTTAACGCAGTCCTCGACTACTCCCGACAGCGTTTCGCCCAGCGCCTTTTGCGGCATATCGTGCTGATACTGCCCCACTCCGATGGCCTTCGGGTCGATTTTAACAAGCTCTGCAAGCGGGTCCTGAAGCCGCCTTGCAATCGACACCGCGCTTCTTAAAGAAGCGTCGTACTGCGGAAACTCCTCCGAACCGAGCTTCGACGCGGAATACACCGACGCTCCCGCCTCGCTCACGACCATGTAATCGACCTTGTGGCTTTGCTCCTTTAACATGTCCGCCACAAATATCTCCGACTCCTTCGAAGCCGTTCCGTTCCCTATTGCAATTGCAGTCACGTTGTATTTGTCGATAAGCTGTGTGAGCTTTTTCTTTGCTTCCTCGGTTTTGTTCTGCGGAGGCGTGGGATAAACCACCGTTACATCACACACCTTGCCGGTTTCGTCCACAACCGCTATTTTACAGCCTGTGCGGTATGCGGGGTCAAACCCCATGGTCACTCTGCCCTTTAGCGGCGGCTGCATCAAAAGCGGCTTTAAATTCAGCCCGAACACCTTTATCGCCTGCCCCGCCGCCGTATCGAACAGCGCGGAGCGTATCTCGTTTTCAAGCGACGGGAAAATCAGCCGCTTGAACGAATCCGCCGCAGAACCGGCGATAAAATCCGCCGATTCGGTGTTTTTGTTTGTTATAATTATTTTCAGTATTTTGTCTATCGCCGTATCCGAATCAATTTGGACGGTGACCTTTAAAACACCCTCTTTTTCACCGCGGTTGACGGCCAAAATTCTGTGGGGCGCGACCTTGGAAATCTTTTCTGTCCAGTCGTAATACATCGAATACGTCCCCGGCTCTTCGCTGTCCGACTCGGAGTGAAGAAAGCCCGTTTTCTCGATAAAATCCCTCAACGCTCCGCGCACCTTGGCGTTGTCGGATATCATCTCGGCAATTATATCCGAAGCTCCCTGCAAAGCGTCCGCTTCATTATAGACCTCTTTTTCCTCGTCAATATATGCCTTTGCCGACGTATCGGGGGAAAAGTCCTGTTTTTGCTCAATAATCTCAAGCGCGAGCGGTTCAAGTCCTTTTGCCTTTGCGACCGTCGCGCGCGTTTTGCGCTTTTTCTTGTAGGGAAGATATAAATCCTCCAGCCGGGAAAGCGTCTGCGCTTCGGTTATATCCGCTAAAAGCTCAGGCGTCATCGCGTCCTGCGACTCGATTGAGGAAATTATCTCCTCACGGCGTTTCTCAAGATTTCTCAGGCTTGAAAGCCGTTCGCTGATATTTCTCAGCTGTTCGTCGTCAAGCGAGCCTGTGACTTCCTTTCTGTAACGCGCAATAAACGGTACCGTATTGCCGTCGTCCAGCAACGCAACGGCGGAATCGATCTGCGATTTTTTTATAGAAAGCTCCTGTGCGATTTTTGCGTTAATGTCCATTAAATTTACCTGTCCTTTCAAATGTAAACCGATTTTTGCGGATGCGCCCCGCAAAATCCGAAGCAGTTATAAGTATACCACATCTTCCGCAGATTTCCCAGCCGTACACTGCAAGAATAAGTTGCCGTTTCAGATAAAATATATTATAATAACGAGTATTAGGGGGAATATTTTATGACGGCAGTACTGATAGGACTTTTCCTTTTGATGAGCTATAACGCCAAAATTTATTTTAAGGGGTTCAACGAAAGCTATCTGTCAAAGGACAGCACTGCGGCAGTCAAGGGCTGTTTTTTGATTTTGGTTTTCATCCGGCACTTTTCACAATATATAACCGACTGGAACGACTGGGACTTTTTGTTTGTTCAGTTGGATAAAAGCCTTGCACAGCTTTTGGTCGCCATGTTTTTGTTTTATTCGGGCTACGGAGTGGCTTTATCGGTCAGAACAAAGGGTATCGGATATGTAAAGCGCATTCCGAAGCACCGGTTTCTTTCGGTTTTACTGCAATTTGATATAGCAGTGCTCCTGTATTTGGCACTTAATCTTTTGATGGGTGGGAAATTCTCGCTTAAAAACACACTGCTGTCGCTTATAGGATGGTCGTCGCTGGGCAATTCAAACTGGTATATATTTTCGGTTTTAATCCTTTATCTGATAACATTTGTGTCCTTCATTTTCTTAAAAGACAAAATTGTACCCGGCGCTGTTGCGGTTACCGTCCTGACAGCGGCGTTGATAATCGTGCTGAAACAATACAAAGACCCGTGGTGGTACAACACTCTTATCTGCTATGTTATCGGAATCTGGTATTCAGTGTTCAAAGAGCAAATTGAAAAGCTGCTGTCAAAAAAGTCCGTGACTGAAATCTGCCTTTTGGTTTTCACTGCCGCATTCTTTATTTCACGGCAGTTTATGGGAAAAAGATTTTTGTGCTACGAGCTTTCAGTCTTTTTATTCACAGTGATGATTCTTTTATTTACGCGCAAGGTGCGTATCGGCAACCGCGCGGTAAAATATTTAGGCGACCATCTTTTCAGCCTATATATCCTCCAAAGGATTCCAATGATGATTTTAAGCCGCACCCCGCTGACGAATTATAAAATCACTTTTTTCGCTCTGAGCGCCGTTGTCACTCTTGCGCTCGGATTTGTCTTTGACAAATCGATAGGAAAGCTTGTTAAAGCACTTAAGCTGTAAAAACCTTATCGACTATTCGCCGTCGTAATAACCCGCAGAGTCCGAATCAAAAAACAGCGTGTTTACGCCGCCGCACACTACCCCTGTTTTGCCCGAATCGGGATATCGGATAACATCGGGGGAATTGTTGGTGTCGAAATCTATGTATTTTAGCAGCTCGGTTTCGGAATCGTTCACAATTTTGTGAGCGCCCGCCTCTCCTTGCGGGCAAACGGCGAAGTCGCCGCGTGATATCCGCTTTTCGCCGCCGGGGCAGACCAAAAGCCCGCTCCCGCTTAAAATAAAAAACACCTCGGTGTTCTGTGTATGATAATGGTAAGGATACGCCGATTTTCCCGGAGGTACCTCGTAAACCGAAACCACGCACTGAGCCTGTTCCGAATCGGGAACGATGCACTTCCTTTTATACTCGTACGGTTCCCGGGCATTTTCGCAATACCCGCCGACGTCATGTTCATTTACTATGAATATTTCATTTTTCATACAATCAAATCCTTTATTAAATTCGGACCGCTGTTTAAGCAAAACCCTTTGGCTCGTATCCAAAAAACGCACCCCAAGGGTGCGTTTTTACTTTTTTATTTTTCAAGAGATTTGGCCGCCTTTATGACCTTCATACGGCTGAATTCCTCGCGTTCTTTTTCTTCAAGCGCATTGGTAATAAATTTCGTTATCCCTTCAAACCGCGGGATAACAATATTTTTAAGCGCGTTTGCCCGGCGCTGTGTTTTTTTAATCGCCTCCGCAAGACGGTAAACGCTGTTGTCTATTTCCGCCAAAGTGACAGTCATCATTTTTGCGCGGTGAAAATAAATATAAGCGATATCCAGCTGCGAATTGGTTTGACTAAAGCCGTAATCGATATCGATGGGCGTTTCCTCCATCGATACGTTGGGAATTTCAACTCCCATAACGCTTCTGTATGTTATCTCAACGCCCTTTTCAACCGGGACGGATTTTGCGATTCTTTCGCAGGAGGCGGAACCGAGAGTGATGTTTGCGTTTTGCAGCGCAAGATACGCCTGCTTATATGTTGTTTCGATATCACCGCGGATAGACGCGGCTTTATCAACAAGCGCCATCATTTCGCGTATCAATATGTTTCTTTTTCGGTCCAGCAAATCATATCCCAGCCTTGCAAGCCTTAAGCTTTTGCCGGTGTTGATAAGATTTCCTTTTGTCGGGAACACCTGATCGTTCACCGCTGCGGCACCTCCGTTTCAAATTTACTTTTCAAGCCATTTAGCGGCGCGTTCGGGATCATAATACTTATCAAGTATTTCGTTGTCAATACGATCAAGGTCGGCCTTGGGCAGTGTGCAGAGCAAATCCCAGCCGAGCTCAAGCGTTTGTTCAATAGTCCTGTTTTCGTCAAAGCCCTGATTGATAAAATTCTGCTCGAACAGCTTTCCGAAGCGTATATATCGTTTGTCCTGCTCGGACAGTTCTTCCTCGCCGATAACCGAGGCGAGCGCGCGGGCGTCCTGCACGTTTGCGTACGCCGCGAAAAGCTGGTTTGCAACCGCAGAATGGTCGGAACGGGTATAGCCCTCGCCTACGCCGTCCTTCATAAGCCTTGAAAGCGACGGCAAAACGGATATCGGCGGATAAAGACCGCTTTGATCCAAAGCCCGGTCCAAAACAATCTGACCCTCGGTGATATATCCCGTTAAATCGGGAATCGGATGAGTGATGTCGTCGTTCGGCATTGTTAAAATCGGAATCTGCGTAACGCTTCCCGCACAGCCCTCAATAACTCCCGCACGCTCATAAAGCGAAGCCAAATCCGAATAAAGATATCCGGGATAGCCCTTTCTTCCGGGAATTTCGTTTTTCGATGAAGAAAATTCCCTTAGCGCCTCCGCGTAGGACGTTATATCTGTCATGATAACGAGAATGTGCATGTTGTGTTCAAACGCAAGATATTCCGCAACGGTAAGCGCACAGCGCGGCGTTAAGATGCGCTCGATTATCGGGTCGTTTGAAAGATTCAAAAACATCACGACGTTTTGCAGAACGCCCGATTCTTCAAACGAACGCCTGAAATAATCCGCAACGTCGTTTTTAACGCCCATCGCCGCAAATACAATGGCGAACTTCTGCGCCTTGTCCTCAGCGATTTTTGCCTGTTTAACGATTTGTACGGCTAATTTATTATGGCTCATTCCCGAGCCTGAAAAAATCGGCAGCTTCTGACCGCGGATAAGCGTCATCAGTGCGTCAATTGAAGAAATTCCTGTTCTTATATAGTTTCTCGGATAGGTTCTTGCCACAGGATTCATCGGCTTTCCGTTTATATCGGCGCGTTTTTCGGCAAAAACCTCGCCCAAGCCGTCTATCGGGCGACCGGAGCCGTTGAATATTCGTCCGAGAAGCTCGGTCGAAAGCGGCATTTCCATCGGATGACCGGTGAACGTTGTCCTTGTATTATTAAGCGAAAGCCCTGTGGTGCCCTCAAAAACCTGTATTATAACCCTCTCACCCTCGATTTGGATAACACGACCGAGGCGCTTTGTTCCGTTATCTAAAACCAGCTCGACAATTTCGTCATAGCTTGCGTTTTTAACGTGGTCGAGAACAACAAGCGGTCCGTTGATTTCTTTAAGACCGATAAATTGTAAGCTCATATATATGACCGTTCCTTTCATTAACTGCAAATGCGAAAATCAAACCGTTTTCCCGCAAAGTGCGGGAATAGAATCCGTATTACTTTATCACGGCCAGTTTTTCGTCAATCGTTTTATAATAGTCGTCAAACAGCTCTAAATTATCGTTCGGGACGTCGTACTTCATGCGCGTCAACATGTCAAACAGCCCTTGTTCTGAAATAAGCGATACCGGGATTGCTTTTGCAACTAGCTCCCTTGATTTTTCATACAGATATATAATTACCTGCATCATTTTAAGCTGCTTTTCCATCGGAACATAAGTGTCCTCCTTGTGATAAGCGTTTTGCTGTAAAAAGCCTATTCGGACAACGCGCGCGGTTTCAATAATCAGCTTTTGGTCGTCCGGCAGAACGTCCGCGCCGATAAGCTTTACTATCTCCATAAGCTGAGTTTCCTCGGCAAGATAGTTGGAAAGCTTCTGCCTGCACTGCAAAAATTCAGGTCCGATGGTTTTGTTATAGTAATCCGAAAGGTCGTCGATATACTCGCTGTAGCTTGTAGTCCAGTTTATCGCAGGATAATGCCTTGCATATGCAAGCGATTTGTCAAGCGCCCAGAACGTTCTTACAAAACGCTTGGTGTTTTGGGTGACGGGCTCCGAAAAATCCGCCCCCTGAGGGGAAACCGCTCCGATTATCGTAACGCTTCCCTCGGTGCCGTTTAAATTTTTCATATATCCCGCGCGCTCGTAAAACTGCGAAAGCCGCGACGGCAGATATGCGGGGAATCCCTCCTCCGCGGGCATTTCCTCCAGCCTTCCCGAAATTTCTCTCAGAGCTTCCGCCCAGCGGGAGGTGGAATCCGCCATTATCGCAACGTGATAGCCCATGTCCCTGTAATACTCGGCGAGGGTTATGCCGGTGTAAATCGACGCTTCGCGCGCCGCGACAGGCATGTTGGACGTATTTGCAATCAGCACCGTGCGGTCGGTGAGCTTTTTGCCCGTTCTCGGGTCGATAAGCTCGGAAAACTCTTTTAAAACCTGCGTCATTTCATTTCCGCGTTCGCCGCAGCCTATGTAGACTATAATATCGGCGTCGCACCACTTCGCAAGCTGATGCTGAGTCATTGTTTTACCGGTTCCGAAGCCCCCGGGAACCGCGGCGGTTCCGCCCTTTGCTATCGGAATCATAGTATCTATAACGCGCTGCCCCGTGATAAGCGGACGGTCGGTCGGCAGGCGCTTTGAGATAGGTCTCGGAATACGTATCGGCCAGCGCTGGCATAAGGTGAGCTCGGTCTGTTCGCCGTCGTCAGATTGCAAAACCGCGATAACGTCGTTAATACGGTATTTGCCGTTCGGCATGACCTTGACGATTTTTCCGGACATATCGGGCGGTATCATGCATTTGTGAAGCACCGCGTGCGTTTCGGGGCAGGTAGCGTAAACCTCGCCGCCAGATAACTCGTCGCCTTGGACCACAGTGAGCGTTACGTCATATTCCTTTTCGGTATCGAGCGCAGGTATGCTGATACCCTCGCTTATAAACGCGCCGTCGTGCTCATAAATATCGCCGAGAGGGCGTTCTATCCCATCGAAAATATTTGAAATGATCCCCGGACCGAGCGTTACCGACATCGGCTTTCCCGTAGGCTCAACAGGTTCGCCGGGAGCGAGCCCGGTCGTGCTTTCGTAAACCTGAATAGTTGTTTCGCGGTCACTTATAGAAATGACCTCGCCTATCAGCCGTTTATTTCCTACATATACCATTTCGAGCATGGTAAACTCGGTGGCTTTTTTAACAGTTACCACAGGACCGTTTATGGAATACACAGTATTATTCAAATCATGATCATCCTTCCCCTGACAGATGCAAAAACATCAGACGCAAGAAGCGAGATTGTCTTTAGTTTCACAACTGCTTTCTCGCTTTTCAAACTCTTGCCTTTATGACTCTTGCCTCTGACAGTGTAAGCTTGAAAGCTTTGATTTCTCCGTTTCACTCGCTATACTGCGAGTTTTGCGATTCGCAAAACTCGTCAAAGTTTGAAAGCTTTGCTTTCAAACCTTTAGACCGCTTACAGAATTAAAATATTCCCGCTGTGAATCAAGACGTGCGTCTAGAGTTTCATCGAGCGCAAATCCTTTTTCACCGCTTTTTAAAATAAATCCGCCTATTTTTATCTTTTTGTCCAAAGCGACGGTCATCGAAGCAAAAATCGTATCTTTATATTTCATATCGTTTTCGCCTATACAAACCACCAGATCATCCGCGGAATATCCTTCTAATCTTTTAAGACCGTCCGATAAAAATTTTTCATATTCGGGAGTTTTTGTGAAATCGATCAGTCTTTCACGGACAGACCCAAACACCTTTTCCCGAATATCCTCACGGTGAAGCAGCATTTCCTTGTTTGCCTGCTGAGCATGCAGAGAAACCCTTTTAATACATGACTGTTTTATCTGCGAAAGCTTGTTCTGCATATTCGTAAAATGGCGTGTAAGCTCCGCATCCTCAGTGGCCGAAAGAGTTTGCTCCTTCTTTGTGTTCAAATTGGCAAGTATGCTTTCGACCTGCTCGTTTGCCTGAGCCATCACCGCGCTTTCAAACTTTTGCAGCTTTTCATCGGATATCGCCATACTGTGACCGTTCCTTTCTTTAGATAAATTAAAATGCCTTCAGCACATCCGAATACAGTTTCGTGCGCAAATCCGTATCCGTTATATTTCGACTCCCACAGCCTCTTTTATGTATCTCGCTATAGAGCCGCTGATGTCGGACGTGCCGTGACGGTCGGGAATTTCGACGATAAGCGGGCGGCGGTTGTTAAGCTTATAATCAAAAACCAGTTCCGGATCGAGCTTTATCAGCTTTTCGGTAACCAGCACTATGCCGACGCTTTCGTCGTCAAACGCTTTTTTAAGTTCGCGTACAAATTCGTCTTTTTCATGAACGACCGCTCCCTCGATTCCCGAAAGGCGCATGCCGAGTGATGTGTCTATATTATCGCTTATGCAGTAAAACTTCATCACTTACACCCTTTATCAGAAAAATTAAAGCTTGTTTATAAGCAGGATGGAAACCAGCAGTCCGTAAAGCGCAACGCCTTCGCCGAGCGCAACGAATATAAGGGATTTACCGAAGTTTTTAGCGTTTTCACTAAACGCTCCGATAGCCGCCGGAGCAGCCGCGGCGACTGCGATACCCGCTCCTATTGAAGAAAGCCCGGTTGCCAGCGCCGCCGCCAAAAAGCCCATGGAATTTGAGCCCGCGGCTGCCGCGGTGGTCGCGGCCTCAGCCGCTGAAGCCATACCTCCGAACGGTAAAATTACCGCAAGACCGCAGATACCGAAAAAT
This sequence comes from uncultured Oscillospiraceae bacterium, assembly GCA_964536085.1. Classification (GTDB taxonomy): domain Bacteria; phylum Bacillota; class Clostridia; order Oscillospirales; family Ruminococcaceae; genus CAZHWR01. Next base: position 5,809 of record CAZHWR010000025.1, on the reverse strand, counting down.
CCGCAAAGATTTATAATAAGCCCTCTTTTAGCGGTCTTCTTGGTTTTACAACCCGAAAGCGCCGGAACAAACGGGACCATAAGCAAAGCTACTACTGCAAGCGGAACTAAAAACATTGATACTGACATAACAAATTACCTCCAGAAAATAATAATTTATTCCTCGATTTGATATAAGATTTTCGCCGGCTCGAACGGTATTCCGTCACCATCGTAAAACCTGCTGAATATCTCATAAAATTCGAGCCTCAACACCTGTATTCCCACGATGAGCCCCTCGATGCCCATAACAAACAGATTGCCTATCACTACAACGAACGGACTTGCGGTCGAGCCCACCATTTCAGTGAGCGTCATAACGACCGCCATCATTCCGGCATGGCTTAAAACAAACCCGCCTACACGCAAAAACGACATGGTGTTTGTAATATAACTTAATACAAACTCAAACAGTTCGAAAAAGTTTTCAATAATAAATCCGCCGACGCCTCCCTCGGGTTTTTTAAGCTTTTTGCCTTTGCAAAGCGTCGCCAGAGGCTCCCTTAAAAACATCAGGACGATCGGTATTACAATGCAGATTATTATGAACGCGGGATTTAAAACGTTCACGCCCGCCATCATAAGCAGAGCAGCCGCGCCGAATGCTCCGATATACAAAACCAGCCCCGCTATTCCGTTCTGCCCGAAAAACGCCCTCTCTGGATCCTTTATTTTAATCCCTATCACAATATTTATGATTATCGAAACGATTATCACAATGGCTCCGAGTCCGACCGCTCCCAGCAGAACGATATTCGTAGTGCTTGTTTCAAAAACGTCAATCGGCTTTTCATTAAGTCCGAACAACAGCTTATACAACGGATTAAGAGCGTCCTCAAAGCCGAATACGGAACCGTAAACCAGACCGAAAAATGCGCTTGAAAATCCTATCCTCGTCATAATTCTGCCCAGGAACATCCTTTTGAACTTCCAAGCCAAAAAGCCTAAAAGCGATATCAGCAGACCCTGACCAACGTCTCCGAACATTATTCCGAACAACAAGGTATAGGTTATCGCGACAAGATTAGTCGGGTCCATCCCGCTGTATCCCGGAAGCCCGTACATTTCAACAAATCCCTGAAACGGTTGGGCAAATTTGTTGTTTTTAAGCTTTGTAGGAGGTTTTATTTTTACTTCCGCGTCGATATCCTGCACAACGCATGACACAGTTTTGAGCTTGTCAAAGTTATCGCCGAATTTTTCCACTTCGTCCGCCGGAACATATCCCATAACACAGAAATTGTCATGCAGCTCGGCGGCGTATTGCTTTAGCCCGCTCACGGCGTCCTTATAACGTATGCATTTGTAATACTGCGATATATACGGACTGTGTTTCAGGCGTATTTCCTCGCGCTTTTTTTCAACCTCGACAAGCATATTCTTAGTTTGCACGATTTCTTTCTGAACGTATTTTATCGACTCATCTGTTGTTCCGTGGAAAAAGTCCGGCAGATGAATACGTTCAAACATCAGCGAATCAAAAATTTTATCAACGCCTGCCGCTTTGGAGGCGGGCACAAAATAGATTCCCCAGTAATACATGTTGTCGTTGTCGAACGGAACAAAGTAAAACGCTCTGTTCTGATACAGTTCGAGCTTTTCATAGTTCTCTGCGGGGATCTGCCCGAAACGTATCTTAACATGCTTTAGCGAAAACAGATCGTCGAAGCTCACCGAAAGTCCGCGCAAGTGCTTGAGTTCGACATCGGCTAGCTCAAGCTCCGACAGCCTGTCGTTAAGCTGTGAGATTTTACCGCTGACCTCGCCAAGCTCGCTGTCAAGACCGCTGACATAGTCGTTAAGCTCATCGTCTGAAAACAATCTTTCGACTTTAACGTCAGGGTTCAGCTTTTCGCCCAATTCCGCTGCAAGATTGAAAAGCTTAGCGGTAAGCTCGGAGTAGGACTCAGACGTCTCAGCAGTAGTAAATTCGGTGTACTCATCCAAATTCACTATTTTGGATGGCTGCTCTATATGGAAACAATTGCTGTTGATACATTCGGTCAGCGCTTCGTCCAGTTCTTTTTTATTGCCGACGATGCTCACCAGAGACATCTTCTCAATCGCCATTTTAAAATATCGCCTCCCTTTTACATTATCAATAGCTTCTGAATATCAGGAGCCGCCACCGAATAGCGCACGCCCTCTATGATATTCGTTATATTAAAAAGCTCTATATTGCACAAATCAACAAACGCATACAGCGCGACGGGAGCGTCGGTGGAAAACATGATATACTGCCTGTCCTTTAAATATTTTATCCGCCTGACAAAATTGTCGATGTCAACAAAGCCGTCGGGTGAGAAAAATCTCCCGTAGTGCGAGGACGAGACCGCCTTAAAAAAGCTGTCGGACGTTTCACATTCCATAAGCTGCTGCATTGCGGCTTCACTCAGCCAGTTTTTAACGGGGCAGAGCATTTTCTTTATTTCCTCTTCGGTTTTCTTATAATATATCTTCGCCCTGAAAACAGTGCATATGTTTTGCAGTTCAATTGAATTTTTTATCAGCTCAAGCAGATTTTTCTTGGTTTTACCGTGATAAACCTTTTTTATCTCGGAAAGCTCCGCACCGTAAAGATAATTTTTAAGCGCCGTTTCACATGCGGTATAGCTGGCGTTTCCGCTTAAAATATTCTGCCCCTTTAATATAGCGGCATACGGCGTATGCTCTAAAACCTCTAAAAGCTCGCCGAAGCTCGTTACCGAGGCAAGCGACATCAAATCAAACGAAGCGTGCTTTTTTAAAAACACCGGAATGTCGGCTATGAAACCTTCGGGATTACCCGACTGTAAAAACATCAGGCAACGCAATATCTCGTCAACCTCTGAAAAGCTGACGGCAAAGCCGAAAAAGCCGCGTCCGGAGGACGGATCGTATCGGTACAGCCGTTCGTATTTTTCAAAAATTCCCCGGTTGAGCGCCGCTTCCAGCCTCCCGCGGTGAACGGTACCCTCGTTTATGCTTTTTAAAACGCCTGCATATCCCGGCTTGCCCTTTAAAAACGCCGCAATCTCGCCAACCGTGCGCTTTCTTAAAAGCTCTGCATATTCCTCGGACGTTATTCGGCTGCCATACATTGCTCTTGCCTTGGTAAGTATTGCTTTACCGACAAATCCGTCAAGCATCTTCAAACACCCTTTTATATATATTATCCTCCCAATCCTTGTGACAGGAGTTGTATTTTTCATCAAACTCTTCGAGTGTTTTTCGCTTTTTCTCGTCTATTGCCGCGATCTTTCCGTCGGCATATTCGTTTTCCGTTTTTCTGACGTTTTCCAGCTTCTCTTTTGATTTGGTCTCTAAGCCCGCAATAAGCTCTTCCCGCTCTTTCTCAAGCTGTTTCCCCATAGAAAGCTTTTTTTTCTCGGCGGAATCTATCAGACTTTGCGCCTGTTTGTCTATTTCAAAGATTTTGTTTATTATATTGTCCATACCTGCAACAATCCTTTCCTTTGCATGAATGGTATTTATACCGGCATCTGCAACGCCTGAAAAACGCAAAAAAAGGAAACAATGCCTCCACTGCTCCCCTTTGAACAAACTGCAAATTTATTATGAATATATTTTACGTCCGTTCACCGATTTATGCAAGAGAATAAATGCCGAATGTAATATACATCACACATAAATGTTTGTGTAAAATAACCATATAAAGGCGCATTTATTTATATAAAAGAAATAACCCCGTTAGTTTTTAAGACTTTGCAAGGGCGCCGGTATCTGCCCTCCGCGATTTATGAACTTCGCGCTCGAAAAGCCGTTTATCGGCATAACAGGTCCGCTTCCGAGCAAGCCTCCGAAGTCCAGTTCGTCTCCCACACTTTTGCCTATAGCCGGAATGAGCCTTACCGCAGTGGTTTTTGAGTTCACCATTCCGATGGCGGCTTCATCGGCTATTATCGCTGATATCGTTTCGGAGGAAATATCACCCGGAACAACTATCATATCCAGTCCGACCGAGCATACCGCCGTCATCGCTTCGAGCTTTTCTATCGACAGCGCGCCTGACTTGGCGGCATTTATCATGCCTGCGTCCTCGCTGACAGGGATGAACGCGCCCGAAAGTCCTCCGACCTTTGACGACGCCATGACTCCGCCTTTTTTGACAGCGTCGTTCAGCATCGCAAGCGTCGCCGTGGTGCCGTGAGTCCCGCACTGTTCAAGCCCGATTTCTTCAAGAATATGCGCGACCGAATCGCCCACCGCGGGAGTCGGCGCGAGCGAAAGATCGACAATTCCGAAGCCTACGCCCAGCCGCTCGGAAGCCTGCGTTCCGACAAGCTGCCCCATACGGGTTATTTTAAACGCTGTTTTCTTAATTATGTCAGCAATTTCGGTAATATTTGCGTCGGGTGCCTTGCTAAGCGCCGCTCTTACAACACCCGGACCCGAAACGCCGACGTTTATAATACAGTCCGCCTCGCCGACTCCGTGGAAAGCGCCCGCCATAAACGGGTTATCCTCCGGCGCATTGCAGAATACAACGAGCTTTGCCGCTCCTATGCAGTTCCTGTCTGCCGTAAGCTGCGAGGTCTGCTTGACAATCTTTCCCATCAGAGCAACAGCATCCATATTTATTCCCGCCTTGGTCGAGCCCACATTTACCGACGAGCAGACGTGGTCAGTGACCGCAAGAGCTTCCGGAATTGAACGGATAAGACGTTCGTCGCCCGCGGAAAATCCCTTTTGCACCAAAGCGGAATAGCCGCCCACAAAATTCACTCCGCAGGTGAGCGCCGCTTTTTCAAGCGCCTTGGCGAACTTCACGGGATCGCCTCCGCATGCCGCCGCAATTATCGCAATCGGCGTTACGGAAATACGCTTGTGGATTATCGGGATTCCGTATTCCCGCTCGATATCTTCGCCAACCTTGACAAGGTTTTCGGCGCGGCGGGTAATTTTATCATATACCTTCTGACAACAGGCGACGATATCCGTATCAATGCAGTCAAGAAGAGATATTCCCATTGTTATGGTACGGATATCAAGATTTTCATCCTGAATCATCTTAATCGTTTCAAGTATGTCGTGTGCGTTGAGCATAATTACCTCCGATTCAATAAGGTGTGCAGCCCCGTCATTTTGCAAGCGACCCGGCGTCAGTTTCTGACATGAAACCGCCGTCTCAGATACGGGACATAAGTAGCGGTTATATGCGGTGCATGGAATTGAAAATATCCTCGTGCATAGTATGAATGGAAAGCTTCATTTCACCCCCGAGCTCCGAGAGCTTTTCCTGAAGCTCTGAAAAGCCTCCGCGCAGCCCGGAAATATCAATAAGCATTATCATTGCAAACAAATCCTGTAAAACGCTCTGCGTCACTTCAATAACATTTGCATTGTAATCGGAACACACTCCGCTGACCTTCGCAAGTATCCCTACTGTGTCCTTGCCTACGACTGTTATAACTGCGCGCATTGAAACTACCTCCGTCACTCAGAAAAATTTAATTGACACTGCGGATTTCAAATCGTGGACTTAAGCGCTGACGTTAAAACCCGCTATTTTGTTATTCTATCACACAATTGCAAAAAATAAAAGTCCTTTGAAATAAAAGTATTTGGGTACAAATGTCTGCAAATGTGGTATATTATAAAAATAATATACTATAAGTTTTGATTTGCCGAATATTTTTCTTTCTTCGGGTAAATTATTCCATAACTAAATGCTGCAAAACAATAAAAATATAAACAACCCTCCCGATGATTCGGGAGGGTTGTTTATTCTTACCTCTTAAGAGTAGCTACAACCTTTTTGTTTGTCTTGT
>CAZHWR010000024.1:7327-26513 GCA_964536085.1 uncultured Oscillospiraceae bacterium | reverse complement strand
AAGCTGTATCACAAACACGTTGCTTGTGCCGACGAACGCGAGATAAACATATTTTGTTGTGTCAAGCGCCTGTAGGTACAGCAGATTAGCGTTTGCCGCCGCCATAATTGATATAGCTCTTTCATCAATGCCCCAGCTTCGGTTTACGTTACGCACCCATATTTCGACTGTTTTGTCGCCGTCCGCCGCCTGTGCGGATATTGCGGGGCAAAGCCCGACAATGAGTGTAAAGGTTAATACGAGGGCAATAAGGCTACTCAGCCTGTGTTTCCGCTTCGGTATAGTCTTCCGTATAGGTTTCGGTGTTATCAATCTCATATTCTTCACCTTTCTCTACAATAATTTCTTTGCCGAATATTTCTTCAATTTGTTCTTCGGTAGCGGTTTGCAGATTGCCTATACGTTTGAAATAGCAATACTTGTCATTGTAATATACAGGTTCGCCGCAGTAATCGCCGTCACCGAGTACATCGTAGGTGTCTTCAAGCTTCGTTCCCGTAGGGTTAAAGAAGCTTTCTCCGTTGTATGTCTGTTCGCGCAATACACTGCCCAAGCCCGCGTCCTTCGGATTTTCGTCCGCGCCGTGTTCCGTGATAAACGCCTTGCATTCGTCTTCTGTGTCAAACCCGATAAGAATCGCCCGTTTTAATGACGTTTGTTCTATATAGTTTTGGATGTATTCGCTTTTGTTTGCGCCGTTAAGCTCCGCCTGTGCAATAGCGGATATTGTATCGTCCGACAATTGCTCCTGTGCGCAGCCGCATAGCAGTGTAAGCAGGAGCAAAAGCGGTAATATAAGCTGTTTCAAGTGAGATTACCTCCTTATTGTTTTATTCGCGGGCTTCAAACGTGTAGCGAAGGTTGCAGCCGAGGGGGTTTCCGCCCGTGTTTGTCAGTCCCGATTTCAGAAAAATGTAGTTTGTGCCTTTCGTCCATTTGTCGGAAGGCTTTACGGCGAGTATATTTTCCGCGTATTGCTCCACGGTTACGGGTATCCTGTCTCCGTTGCCGTACATATCTTTAGCGGCGAAGACGTAATCCGCAGCCGCCGAAGCATTCACCGGAGAGGTGAAGGATATAAGGATTGCGCGGTCGGATTTAACACCCTTTGCCGATTCGGCGAAATCACCGAAAAAATCATCGCTGTATTTTACGGTGATGCTTTTCGTATATACCGTCTGATAGGCATAGTTGAAAAAGGTAAATGTAACCGTTCCCGCATCATATAGGGTTGCGACGCCGTAATCGTTTATCGTTGCGGGTCCCGATACGGTATAATGAACCGTTTTGACCGTAGTATCTGCGGGGTAAAACGTCGGTGTGAAGGTTATAACCGTCCCCGTCGTGTACTCCGTCTTGTTTGCCGTAAACGATATGCTTGTGGGGTATCGCACATATGGGGTTACTTCAAGCGTTATGCTGTCGGAAACCTTGCTCCCGTCCTGTGCTTTTGCGGTAATTGTACATTCCCCCTGCGATACGGCTGTAACGACGCCGCTCTGAGTTACCGTCGCGACGGTTTTGTCGCTGGAACTCCATTTCACGGTAGTGTCTGAGGCGTTGGTAGGCCAGTATCGGTAGCTCAGTCTGAAGGTGTCGTTTACCATAGCGGTATGGCTTGTGATAAATTCGCCGTCCATTGTAATGGATATGCGGCTGAGATATTCCATGTCATCCTCGTCATAGCCGAGTACGCGCACCGTAAGGTACGTCACCGCGTTTCCGTCGTCCGAGGACACTTTTATGGTTGCCGTACCGCTTTTTTCCTTTGAGCGCAACCGTCCGCCGGGGTTTGCGTATACGATGTCCGTATCGTATGATTCAAAGGTTACGCCCGTATTTGTCGCATTAGACGGATAAACCTTGTACGAGACGTTGTATATTTCATCTTGAAACATTGTCAGTTCATCTGCTTCAAGTTTGATTTGCGTCACTAAGATTTTATCGCTTGCCGCAAGGACAAGCGACGACGCAAGCGTGTTAAATATCAATATTAAGATCAGCGGGAGTGTCAATTTTTTTAAGCTCACTGTCTATGTCCTCCTTTACCGAACTGTCGAATAAACTGTCAAGTTTGCCGTCCTGCAAAACGGCGATCACCATTTGCTTGTCGTTTTTGGTGTAATTCATTAAGTCCGTCATCCGTTCGAGCATAAGCTCGCGCAGGTCGTTGCCCACAAGCTGCTTTGTTATCGTTTGCAGATAATCGCAGCAGAGCCACTGTGCCACGGCGGGATCTTCATATTCGTAGGTGTATTGTACATATCCGCCTATCACAGCCGTTTTGCGGTAAATCCTGTAATACGCGATAGGCTCGAATTCCGCTTTAATGCCGCCGCAGGAGCCCACAATCTTGAGAAGACGGAAGTTTTCTTTCCGTTCGTCGGATATGTTTATGTTGTCGTAGTTTGTTTTGTAGCTTGAGTTGTCAATCTCGTCAAGCGTAAGCGGTGTTGATATTGCCTTGAAATATGCGTCAATATCGCTGCAATCTATGTATTCCTCATTTGTTACGACGAATTTGTCTGCGTAGGGCGCGACGACGCTGTACAGGTATTCCATATCGGCGTCGTAGCTTTCGTGTTCGTCCGCGAAGCTTTTGTCGGGAGCTATATCCGACACGGAAAAATCATACGAGTTTGCCGTTGAAATTTCATCGGCTCCGCAAAAAACGGAACCGCCGCATAGAACCAGCGCCAGCGCGAGGATTGCTCTTTTTTTGTATACCAACTCAATTCTCCTTCCTCAAGAAAAGTTTTTTTTAGCTGTAAACGGGGAACGAAAAATCCTCCGGCATATCGTCCTCCGAATACTCTGTGACGTCCTCGTCCGGCAGTTTAAGCTCTTCCGTCCGGTCTTCGGGCTTTTTCTTTTTCTCGACAAAATGCGCTCTTTCCACGATAACCTCGGTTGCATAGCGTGTTTCGCCGCTTTCGTTTTCCCATTTTCTCGTCTGAATGTTTCCCTCAACGGCGATAAGGCTGCCTTTTTTGAAATAGCCCGATATAAACTCAGCCGTGTGCCGCCACGCCGCGCAGTTAATGAAATCCGTTTTTCGTTCTTCGCCTTCCTTTGCGTAGTTTCTTCCCACGGCAAGCGTGAAGCTGCATATGCCGATTCCGTTCTGTGTGGCGCGAAGCTCAGGGTCGCGGGTGAATCTTCCTATTAGGTTTACGGTGTTTAGCATAGATATTTTATCCTTTCTTTATCCTTTCTTTATCTTTTCCTTGTTTTTGTTTCGGGGCAGAATCTGTAAGCTCCTCTGCAAGAAAGAAGAGCACAGCTCCCGACGCTGCCGACAGTACCGTCAATAAGACGCATAAAGTCCAGTACATGGTTTATTTTCTCCTTTTTATACAGTACGAACGGGGCCGATTTTCATCAGCCCCGTTCGGGTCTTTTGTTTATTTTTACCGCGCAAAGGTCAGCTTTGAGTTGTCAACGCCTGTTGTCTGTTCGCGGCGGGTACCGATGTAGTATGTCGTAGCCAGACGGCTTCTGCTTTCCGCCGCGTCGCCGCCCGATTTCTCTATCCCGTCCGTATCGCCCGTCGGTTTGTCAAGATGTTTTGTAAGAACGCTTTCGTTGCCCGCACAGTCAATATGCAGTGCCGTAAAGGTCACGCTGTCCGTAATATCGTAGCCGTAATATCCCGAATAAAGGATGCCCGCATACGGAGCGTATGCGTCCGTTCCCGTCTTATACTTGTCCTGTTCGAGGGCAAGCAGATAGCTTCTGTTCAGTCCGTTGTCGGACGCGTGATTCATCTTCCAGTAGAAGCGGCTGCCCTCCGTGTAGTAATCCCAATCGTCGCACGCGCTGCGCTTGATGGCAATTTCCCCGACTTTTTGGTTTGTCAAGGTGGTATCGGACCACACATCTGTTATTTCATCGAGGGAAACGTAAACCTCATACAGCCCGTCGGGCAGCTTTGTTCCGTCGTCCGCCATATAACTGAGGATAAAGCTTTCGCGTCCCTTATTGTTAAAGGCGAACGTCTGAACCGCTCCGCGGATACTTGAATCGTCAACATTGATAAGCTGCGCGTGAAGCCTGTAGGACTGTCCCTCATCCGTATCGTCAATGTCTATCGTATATCCCGCACTGTATGTTGTGGGGGAGACGACGTATACGGGAAGGGAAGCGTTTGTCGTTTTGTTCGCGACCGTGAAGGCGTAGCCGCTGCCGATAGCGAAATTGCTTACCGTGGCGGGATTATTGCCGATAAGGTGATAAACATCCGTTGTAACGTTGCCCGCATAGTCTGTTGCGCGAACAGCCAAGGTAGCGTTGCCGCTCGAAGTAATTTGCAGCTCTGAATAATTGTTAACCGTTACCCATGAATACGTGTTATCATAGCTGAGGCTGTATTCGAGCTTTTTAACACCCGACGCGTCGTCCTTGCCGTAGCTGCTTTCGAGGTCTGCCGAGTATAGGTAAAACTCCGTAGGCACGGATATTATCGCGCCGTCAACCAATGCGCCGTCGCTGCCGCCGACATAGATTGTCGGGGCGGTACGGTCAATCCACAGCTCGTATGTTGCCGAGGAGTACAGCCCGTTGCCGTCAAAGTCCTGCGAGTTGTTTTCCTCATCCGTCGGACGGGAAATGTCATAGCCCGAGAACCTGTACGTCAGCTTGCCCGTGTCAGTGTCCGTTACGTTGAAATTCGATGTCAACGCACCCGATGAACTTGTTTGATCGGAGGTTGATTTGTATATGTCAAGTTCGGGTGAAATTGCCGCAACATAATCCATTGCGTAGTTGTCCTCAAACTCCGTTACAAAATCAAATTCTTCGGCATTTGTCCATGTCTTTTCGGAAACCGACGCGGATGTGATTTCACCCGTGGGAGCTTCGTTGTCGTACCAATGCGTCGTTTCAAGACCACCGCCGGTATCGGTACTTATGACAGTGGGGTTGCAGGCTCTGTCATATACATATACGCTCAGCTCCGCCTTGACGACATTGGCGTTTACATCGGTGTCGATTGTATAGCTTCCGTCCTTGATATATTCCGATATTTTGCTCGTCGTCGAACTTTGTCCCGTTTTGCTTGTCCATGCACTCAGATAACCGACAGCCTGACTTCCGCCGTATTCCTCGCTCACGTCATTGGTCTTTATCGGAACCTTTCCCGCGCTGTCTTCGGAAAATTCCCAATGCTCATAGAAGCGTCGGTCGTTTATGGGCGTCGCTTCATCGTAGTTCGGCTTATCCGTAACGACAGGGGCGGTCGAATCATAGTTGAAGGTCAGCTTTGCGGATTTCTGGTTTCCGTAATTATCGGCAGCCGTTACCGTAAGTGTCAGCGTTTCTCCTTCGGTGGTATAATGGAATTGTCCCAGACAACCAACGACAACATCTTTATATTTTTCATCGTAGTCATATCCGTAGATCTCTAACGCGTCTTTAACAAGCAAGTCCGCCAAATCCTTATTCCCCGGCGACGCCAAGTCTCTTGCAGAGAATAAATCAATTAAACTGCCGGACGCTATCACTGTTCCTTTTGAGTTTGACAGCGTGTATGTCCCCGAGTTCACGATATTTTCAGACACCAAGAGAACTTCTATACCGTCGCCGGTTGTTGCCGCATATTTGCCTACCCAGTAATCTTTGTCGGCAAGTGTGGCGGCGCTTGCGTAATATGAGTAATACGTTGTCTTTGAGTCATAGCCCTGCAATCTGTCAAAGGCTATCCCATCAAGGATTAGGTCAAAATCGGCGTTGACCAATGTAAAATACAGTCCTTCATCGGACACTTTGCAGGGATCTTCTTCTCCTATCAGTCGCCAACCGTCCTTTGTATCTTCTCCGGCGATTGCGAATATTGTTTCGTCGGCTATGCTTTGGTATGTGTAGCGTACAGCGAGCTTGTATTTTACTCCGTATTCATAGTTGTCCGCAGAGCCGAACCCGATATTTAGATTAAGTCCGGTATTGTTGTTTTCGTCACAGCGCACGGTTTTAGTGCCGACTGCCGTATTTTGCGTGTAATTATCGCTTCCCTCGGCAAAAACAGCCAGCTCGACACAGTACACCCGCCATAGGGAAGTGTCTTCGTTCGGACTGAGAAAAACACAGACGCCCGCTTCTCCCGATGATAATACTTCCGCCTTCTTCGTTTCTCCGCCATAGCCGACAAAGAATGTTTCCTCATCCGCCAAAGCGGGTAAACATAACAGCAGCAGAAGCAGTAAACACGGGAAAATTTTTCTGTACACAGTATCACATCCTTTCTTTGAAAAAAATATTTTGTTGTAATAAAAAACGAGAGACTGATTATTTGTCAGCCTCTCGTTGATTATTTCTTTGCCCCAATTATCACATTTCCCATTCGTCTTCGTCGTACCTGTTGGTATGTCTGTCGTCTTCGGAAGACGGGTTAAGATAGTCCTCGGCGGAGAAGTTAGCAAGCTCTTTTTCAAGAGCATAAAGCTCTGTCTCAAAATCGGTAATATCCATTTTAAGACTGTTTGCTATGTCAATGGGGTCGAATCCGTTCTTGACCAAAGCTACGAACATATTGCTTCTTTCTTCTTCGCGTCCTTCCATAATTCCTTGTTTGCGTCCTTCTATGCGTCCTTTCATGAGCCCTTCTTCGCGTCCTTCTTTGCGTCCTTCCATAACTCCTTCCATGCGCAAATCCTTAATAGCTTGACACATATCTATTACCTCCCTTGATTCGTCGATTTTTACCTCTGTGTTTGTACATTCGTTGATTAGCATTGCCGTCGTTTTGTCCATATGTGAGTAATTTGTGTTGTTTTCTACTAAATTCATCAGCCTTGTCTTATCCGTTGAACATGATATATACTGTAATACTTCATGCAAATTGGATTTAAATTTGGCAAAATCTTCTTCCGTAAGCTCTGCGGGAGCAATAAGGTTGATTTTGTAATCCTCTATATACGGAAGCAGTCTTTTGTCCTGTATTTGCAGCATTTCATGCAGACTTCTCGGCGCGTCCCACTTCTTTTCGCCAAAGTATATAACAAGAGTGATGACGGGCATCAGCCTGTCGGTTTTGAGAAGCCCCGAAAGAAATTCATCGCTGCCGCGGCGGACAAATTCATTTTTTCCACGATGCCTTTTCCCGATATTTTCAACCTGTTCGGTATAGCTCATAGAATCATAAAGCATATTTCTTACGGGCATAGCGTAATGGATATTGGCTTGGTTTTCTATGCCGAGCAGAAGATACGCTGTTGTGTCGTCCGCCATTGCGGTAACGTATTTTATTACATCGCGGTATTTTTGCACGGGTTTATTTTGTCCGTCCTCTCCGAACGGAGCGGTTATTGCCGCAGTATCGAGCGGACGCAGCTTTTCGGGCTTAATGACCTGTTCGCCGCCGTACAGATAAAAATTGAAAGCATCCGCAAACACAACGCTGTTTTCCATGTATTTCTTTGCCAGCGCGTCTATTTTTCCCATGGGCGTCACTCCTTTAAATATATTATAGCATAAGGTAATATCAATTGCAAGGGTTTACATAAATTTTTTTGTACAGTCACATTTCCCATTCGTCTTCATCTTCGTCGGAAGCTGCGGGGTATTGTTGAATTAATGCTTGAAGCAGCCTGTTGTTTTCTTCTTCAAGGGAAGCGTTTTTCTCTTTTAAGGCAGCAATTTCTTTTTCTTGGTCTGACAGCCTGACAGACATTGCCGTAATCTGATTTATAATTTTTTCAATGTCAAGGTTTGAGGCGCGCATACTTTCGATGCGACCGAGTTCCTTGTTCTTTTCATCTTTCAGGAATGTAAGCATATTTTTTATCTCCGTTTGCTGTTCCCTTAGATTATTTTGCTGTTCCTTTAGCTTATCGTGTTCGGCAGAGCGTAAGGAATGCTGACCCGCCAAAAATTCTTTGAGCTTTCCGCTGCTTGCGATGTCTCCCAAAATGGCGGAAACAATTACAGCGACAGCGCTTATGATCGCGACGACGATTCCCATGATAACAATTTCCTCCAAATCCATAATATATCACCTCTATTCTAACACATACATATTTGGAATGCAACAACAAAAAGCTGACGCCAGCTCAGAAATTTACTATAATTTTCCGTTATCTCGGCTCGACAATGGCGATAACGTCATCATCGTAATTGCCCGAACCCAAATCCGCGGCGACGGCGTTTGCGCCCGCCGACGCTATTATTACAAGTCCCGTCACACTTTCCTTGTCGTCGCCGTCGTAGGTATATACATTTATGTTGTAAAGGTTTCCGAACGGGTCTTTCTTGTTTGAGGTTTTTGCCAGAAACGAGTGTTTGTCAGGCGCCTCCGACACAAACTCAACTGTCCACGAAAGATAGTTATCGTTAAGTATTTCTATAATATTTTTCGCATTATCTTCGTAGTTGATGTCCGGTTCTACGGTTATTGCGCCATAGTCCAGCATATAATTTTCAAACGCGCTCACCATATCGGCAAGTTCCGCTTCGCAGCGGTCTGTTTGATTGTTTTTGTATACGGTATTGTAGGTTATCGTGCCGCCGGCAAAAAGTATTGCGATCACCGACACCACAACCATAATTTCTATAAGAGTAAAGGCTTTTTTACGCATCATTGGCACCCCCATAGCTTTGGTAATCCGTTATTGTGATTTTAGCCGCCGAAGCATCCGTTACTGCTTGGACGGTATCGACAACGCCCTCCGCAAGAGTATCGTCAAATGCGGCGCGTGTTATAGTTATGCCTGAGATTACGGCGGTTTCGCGCACCGCGCCGTAGCCGTAGCCCGAACTTAATTCAACCTTTATGTCGGGCAAAACCGCCGTAGTTTCGTTTTTGGACGTGTTAAAGGCGTAATCTGTTACGAATCGCCCGATTCTCAGGCTATCCCTGCTTTCCGCTTCAATTTTCACGCTTATATCGCTTGCTTTAATGTCCGTATATCCCGCGCTGCTCAGATAAGCCGCGCATTCTTCGCTGATGTTTGAGAGGTAAAGATCATCGCCTATGTCAAACAATAGCGGGCTAAGTTCGGGAACGATAACGAAACCCGCGTCCGTGCGTTGATACGCAAGGGAATACGACCCTTCCGCGGAATTGGCTATCAGTCCCAGTGCAAGCTCCATTGCCGCTTCACTGCGGTATTGTGCCGTGAAGCGGCGTATGTTTTGCTTTGTGTCCGCTGCGGAATTTATCGCAACCACATAAAGGACGGAAGCGCACAAAATACTGATAAGAGAAGTAATCACGCTTAACTGCATATTGCCTTTTTTCTTTATCATGATGATGCGCACCTCCGATATATTTTCATATCCGCGCTTGCGGGAGATGTTTCGTTTATGGTTTTTGCGGTCAGATGTATTTCCACGCCGTCGTGTTCTCCGCAGCTTACAGCCGTGAAGGAGCTGGCGGAGGCATCTGCGCCGAATATCACATTGCCGTCGTATATAAGACCGTCCGCCGTCAGTTTATAGCATATATCCTCTCCCGTAACGGGAGTGATTGTAAGCGTTTTGCCGCTGATATTAAGCTCCTTTGCTCCGCGAACCTCTCTTGACATATACAGCAAAGCGGTATTAAGAGCCTTTTGACTGCTGCGTTCGACTGTTGCGTCGTACATTTTGTTGATCGTAACACTCAGCAGCTTTACGCAGCAGCCCGCTATGATTGTCACCATAAACATTGTCACGAGTGTTTCCGCGATTGTAAACGCTTTTTTACGCAAATGTTACCAGCTCCTTGTTGTTATTTTTTTAAGTTGAGTGAATCACGGTAGTAATACTTTGCCCGTCTTTTTCGACGACAATTCTGTACAGGTTGTTTTTCAAGTTTTCACGGCTGAAAGGGTCAGCTTCCGTCCCCGAAACAGATATTGTTCCGCCGTTTTTGACGGCAATGCCTCGCCCGACGGCAATTATTTTGATTTCAAAAGAATCACCGTATACCGACTGTAGGGCGAATGCGTTATCCAGTGTAGGGTTTGCTTTCAGTTCTTCGACGACAGCCGCAGCGTCGAGCAGACTTTCAAATCTGCGGTTGTTTTGGATTTTGGTGTTTTCAAAAGCGCCGACGATATAAATCGTAGACATGGACACGGCGGCGACAATGAGAAGCGAAACCATACTTTCGACCATGCTGAAAGCTTTTTTTCTCATGATTAATCCATTTCAAGCGCGTCGTCCGCTTCATGTTCGCTGAAATTTTGCGCTTGCTTTGAGACAGCCTTTTCGTAAGCGTCAAGCACGGCTTCATTAAGCTGCTTGCGTCCCTCTGACGTTGTCGGGAAAGCTACATCGTTGTATGAGGGCTTTTCGCCGTTTTTGCCGCCCGTTTTCTGCCAAGGCATCTGTACATACAGACCGTTTTGTCCGTTTCGTACAGAGATTCCCTTTATGGCAAATTCGTCGTTAAGGGTAATGCTTGCGAAAGCTTTTATGTTGGAATCACCGGAGAATGTTCGGTCTATTTTAGCCGTCATTTTCATAACAAAAAATCACCTTTCAAAATATTTTAAGAATTTAAGGGGCGGAGTGCGCCGCCCCTTGCCGATATGATTATTCCTCGACAACAAGCCCCGAATCGTCGGAGGTTGTAAGCTTAGAATTGGCTGCGGTTCCCGTCGTCGCGCCCTCGTTTGTGATGTCAATCTCACTGCCCGAGCTGCTTTCGAGAATTGCGCCTATGTTGGAAGAAAATCCCGCAGTTGCGGATCTGATTACGCCGTCCTTGTAGGTTACAAGCGCTGCATAGTCGTTTATACCGTCGATTGCCTGATTTTTGCCGCCCGTTTCAAACAAAATTTTGCCGTTGTTTGTGCCGGCGGTTGCGGCAACGTGTACCTCATAGGGCTGATTCCACGGATCGTCCATGTCGCTCTTTCCCGCATCGGTGAAATCCATTGTGTCGTCAAGGTAGAGGTTAAGCTGGGCAACTACGTCTTTAAGCTGAGAAGACGAACCGACAAAGCCCAGACCGGAATGCTCGCGCATTACCTGTTCCGCCGAAAGGATATAGGAGCGAAGGTCGGACTTAACGCCCGTCTCTTTTGCCTTATCGGAGGCGAAATCGATTTTGGGAATGAATACGGTAAAGAGAATACCGATTACGGCGATAACCACAAGGATTTCCACCAGTGTAAACGCTTTCTTTTTGTTCTTTCGTGCTGTCATTGTTGTGTTGTCCATTTTAAAAAAACTCCTTTATTACTATATTTTTTTGTATATCAACGCTTTCCCCGTCGGGCGGAGCGGATAGTGAATTAAAAAAAGATGAGCCTCCTTTCCCCGCGGTATTTGCTTTTCGGGTAAAGCGGATATCGTCGCATTAAATACGATTGACATAATAAAAAGGCGCGCCCTTTTGTTGCAAAAGGCCGCGCCCCAAGAAACTCAGAATGTATCTATCAAATTGTACATCGGCAGGAAAATTGATATAACAACCGTTCCGGCAAGCACCCCGACGACCAATATTATCGCGGGTTCTATCATGCCCGTTATCTTTTTCAGATCTCTTTCAACGTCCTTGTTATAGGTTGCCACTATGTGACTGAGCTTTTCGCATATTTTGCCGCTCGATATGCCGACGTCTATCAGTCCGACAACAAATTCGGGAAATTTTCCCGATCTGCTGAGAGCGTCGGAAAGGGCAAGCCCGCTTTTTTCCACCAAAGCCGTCGCCCTCTCCATAGCACGTTTATAGTATTCGTTTTTCATTGATTTTGTCGTTGCGTTCATACTTTCCGCAAGGGCTATACCGCTTGACTGTAGGCTGTTGAGCATACCGCACATACGCCCCATTTCAAGCTTTGTGAGAAGCTGTCCGATTAAGGGCAGCTTCAAAAGCAGGGTATGGACGCTCAGTCGAAACGCGGGTATTTTTTTCATCGCCGTGATAAAGCAGCCGACAAGCAGAGCAAGCCCCAGCAGCATATGCAGGGCATAGGTTTTCATGAAATTACTTACAGCTATCACTATCTGCGTCACCAAGGGAATTTCCCCGCCAAGCTCCAACAGGCTTGCGGTCAGTTGCGGCACGACGTATGTCATTAAGACTATCAGCACAGCAATCATGATGATAAATATCATCACGGGATATACCATAGCGGATTTCAGCTTGCCGATAAACTCGCTGTCGCGTTCCATGCTGTCGGATATGTCGCGGAGCGTTCCCGCAACATTACCCGATTTTTCTCCTGCCGCAATCTGCATTACCACCGCGTCGGAAAACTTGCCGGAAGCGCGCATGGCTTCCGACAGGCTTAAACCCATGCCGGAAACACTGTATGCTATCGGATCGACTATGGCGCGCAGGTTTTTGTTTATGCCACTGTCGCGCAAAAACGCCAGCGCGCGTGAAAGCGAAAGCTCCGCTTCAAGGAGCGACGCAAGCTGATAAAAGAAGAACTGTATATCCTTTTTCCTCACAAACGTCACATTAAGCGCGGACAGCTTTCGCAGCAGTCCGAGACGGTCGGGGCGTCTGCGCGTATACCCGATTTTGTAGCCTTTTGCCTTTAAATCGCTTTCGGCGGCTTCCTTGTTTTCGGCGGGAATCATTCCGTGAATCCGTTTACCCGTGCTGTCTGTTGCGCTGTACTCGTAATATTCCATCAGACGTCCACCTCGTTCGCGGCTTCGGAATAACTGTAGAATCGTACCGTCATTCTCAGACGGTAATTGCCGTATGCGTAATCATACGCGTTAACGATTGGAGTATAGTTGAAAGCATCGTTAATTACGGGTATTGTTGTAAATCTGTATAATGGATTGTTCCTTGCCGCCGTCTTTTCGAGCAGCTCCCGTATTCTGTCGTCAAGGGAAGGACCGTTGTCCGTTTTTCCCTCACTTGTGCTGCTGCCAGTTCCCGCTTCGGTCTTTGTTTCTGTTTCTGTTTTTGTTTCTGTTTCTGTTTTTGTCTCTGTTTTTGTTTCGGTTTTATCATCTGTTTTGTTTTCAGCGGGACTTTGTTCCTGCGCGGCTGCGGCTTGACTGTTGCCCGAACTGCTTTGCGCGGTGGGTTCTGCCGTCTTAGTTTCTGTTTGTTCCGCCGGCTGTTCGGGCTTTGTTTCTTCCGTGATATTTTCCTCCCGTGAGGTTTCTTGCTGTTGTTGTTCGCCTATGGGGTCGGAATACCATGGCATAGAGGTTATCACGTCGTAATACCGTCCGAGAAATTCATAGTCAGCGTCTATACGCAGGCTCAGTTCTCCGACGCTGTACCGTGTGCCGAGCATTTGCATACTGCGGCAAAGGCTTTGTATTTTCGACATTTTGCCGCGCACCTCGAAATTAATCGTTGTTTCGCTCACTCTTTCGTCCGTAGGCGCTTCTGTGGGTTTCAGCTCTTTGAAGCTGATAACGTCAAGCTCGTTTTCCCTTGCCGCCGTACCGAACCATTCAACAAGAGACGTTAAATCAATTTGATTTCCGTCTTCCTTGGATATTACGCGGGATATTTCCGCTACGATTCCTTCGTATTCGGCTTTCAGAGTATCGCGTTCATCCGTCAGCTCTGTCAGCTTGCCCGTGTCCTTTTTTATATCCGTCACTTTTTCGGCTTGTTTATCGGCAAATGACATCAGCGGGAAAAAAACGTATCTCAGGAATAAGATAACGGCAAGTATAATAGCCGCTACTGCGGCTCCCACCTTATACTTTGTTTGTAATTGGCTGAAATTCAATTTTTTTCACTTCCTTTCCGGTTCAGCTCATTTTAGCGTCAGGTTTACTTCAAATATGTTTACGTTGTCTCCCGCAAGAGCCTTTTCCTCCATGCCGAGCAGCTCCGCCTCGGAGACATATTCGCAGGTCATCAGGCTTTTCACATATTTTGTCGCGGCGTCGGGGGCTGTCGCCAAGCCGCGGAGAGTAAGTGTTTTCCCACTGAGGTCGCCGTCATATTCCATAACCGCCGTATTATCGGTTTGAGCTTCGGTTTCTTCTCCGTTTTCGTCGGATTCTTCCTCTCCGTTGTTATTTTCTTCATCGGCGGTTTGGTCGGCAAGGATTTCCGTATTGTCTATAGAAATTATCGCGACGTCAACGGGTCTGTACGCTTCAAGCACCGTCAGAAGCTCCATTAACGGGAACGGAGTTTTGTTGTATTCGGCAAGGAACGTCTCGCCTTTTGTCTTTTCTTCCGTATAGTATTTAATTTCGTTTGCCGCCGTATTGTATTTGTCGTAGTCCTTTTCGGTCTTTTGTAGAAGCAGGGTCTGTATTACGGCATTTCCGACGCTGATAACGGACAGTATAACCAAGGCTATTGCCGTAATTTTTCCCGCCTTTTTGACAATCCGCATACCCTCCGCGTCTTTATCGCTCTGGCTGAGAAGATTAAGAGAGGGGAGATACGGCGCGACGGCAGCTCCGAGGCAGCAGCCGAAGCCGTCCATGTCTTTAATTGATTTAAGGAAGCGCACTTTGTGCTTTTCTATCATGCTTCCGTCGGTGACGGCGTCCCATATGCTTTCGATTTTTATCTCCGCCAGCCGCATTCGTTCGTCCATTTGCGGCAGTAAGGGATTAAGCAGCACCGCGCGGGTTACAAGCACGCCGTCGTCGTCCATCATGTTAAGAATACGCGCAACCTCCTGCTGCCAGTCCTCCACGCATTCCGTATATACTTCCCGCCAAGTTTCGAGTATGTCCTCGTTATCGGGTTCTTGTCCCTCCAGTATCAGATCCGCGACCTCCGCGCGGCTTATCCCCGTCGCATCGGAGATACGCTTTGTAAAGCTGAAAAAACCGATGTCTATCTCACGGCAGTATATTACGGTTCCCACGGATTCGACAGCGATATTTGTCGCCGCCGCGCCAAAGTCTATGTATACCTTGTTAGGCTCCGCATCCGTTTCGAGCAAGCCCGCAAGTAGCGTCATATCCGCCATAGAAAACGATAGCCCCGATATATGCAGATCATATTTACCGAATGCGAAAACAACCTCCGCCGCAAAGCTTTTCTCCGCCGCTCCGCCCATGTAATATAAAAGCGTGTCGCCGTTCAGCTCTTTTTTGCCGAGATATGTTTTGTCAATGTTGTGAGTTTCCGTCGAAACTCTTTGCAGCCCAAGATTGTCGCGCACATATTTGTCAAGTTCTGTGGGCTTAATGTTTTTTGCCGCGCCGACCTTATATTTTACGGCATCCGACGGCAGACTGAGACGTATGTCCGCCTTTGGCACAGCCTTTTTTACGTTGACTATTTCATTAACAATTTTTGCAAGCGCGGACAGAATGAGCCAGCCCTCCATGTTGTAGGCTGAGTATGCGTCGGTTTTGTACGTTTCGGTTATTCTTGCTTCTCCGCCCGCATAATCTACGCTCATCAGTTTAATGTACCGTCGTCCCACGTCAATAATCAACCGTGATTTTTTCGTGACATTGTATTTGAGTAAAAAATCCATACGTTCACACCCTTATCCCTATATATTTTTTGACTTCGTCTATCGACGTTAAGCCCATCAGTACCTTATCCGCCGCATCGTCGGCAAGCCGATGTATGCGGTTGCTTTCCTTCGCTTTTTCGGCTATTTCCTTCAGTGGAGCGTCGTCCATTATCATATATCCGAGTTCGCTGTCGATTTCAAGTATCTCGTGTAGTCCTATGCGCCCTCTGTAGCCTATTCCCCCGCAGTGTCGGCAGCCGCCTTCATGCGCTCTGTATATTTCGACGGAAGCCTCCCCATTCTTGAGGAAAACATCTGCGAACGGCAAGCCTTTCTCAAGAATGTATTTCTCCTTGCAGCGGTCGCATAGGCGGCGCACAAGACGCTGATTGATTATGCCTCTCAGCGTATCGCCGAGGTTGTAGCTGTCAAGCCCCATTGTCTTGCTCCTCAGTCTGGATATGGAAGCCAAAGCTGAGTTGGCATGAAGTGTTGAAAGCACAAGATGTCCTGTGTTTGAAGCCGTTATCGCCGTGTTAGCCGTTTCTCCGTCGCGTATTTCGCCGAGCAAAAGGATGTTCGGGTCTTGACGGAGCTGGGCTTTCAGAGTGTCGTCAAAGGTCAATCTGTTCGACACAGCCGACTGAATTATTCCGTCGATGTGGATTTCCACAGGGTCTTCAGCCGTCATGATTTTTACGCCCTCGTTGTTAAGCTCCGACACGGTGCAATACAGGGTAGTGGATTTACCGCTTCCCGTAGGTCCCGTGCAAAGGATAATACCGTTTTCGCAGTTTATCATGCGTTCGTAAACTTTGCGGTTTTTGTCCGTCATGCCTATGGCGTTAAGGTTATATGTCATTGCCGACTTGTTAAGTATGCGCAGTACGACCGATTCGCCGTACTCTGACGGCAGAACGGAAGCGCGCATATCGAGCGGCATATGCCTTATGCTTAGACGTATATTGCCGTCCTGTGGCTCAAAGTTGCTGTTTACGTCCATATCAGCCATAGTTTTTATACGGTTTATGACCCGCCCCGCCATGGCGGAATTAAACCGCATAGCCTGTATCAAGCCGCCGTCTATACGGTAGCGTATGCGTACATATTTCTCTTGAGGTTCTATGTGTATATCGGAAGCTCTGCGCGTTATCGCGTCGGCGAACACCGAATTGACAAAATTCACTATTTCGCTGTCGCTGCCGTCGTCGCTTATGTCGTAAACTTCGGGTGCGCTTCCCGCGGATACTTCTATATCCATATTGTCCGCAAAATCCTTCAGGGAGCTTCCGTCGGGATTTTGCAAAGCGGCGCAGTCCTGCTCACTGATTAAGATATATTCAAACCGTTTGCCCGGGAAAACCGTCCGAAGATAGTCCTCTATTCTCAATGTTTTTGCCGATGTTACAAGGACGCGGATTCGTTCGTCCTTGCCAACCTCATACGGAAGCATTTTAAATTCCGCCAGCGTATGGGAGTTACACTTGCTTATCAGTTCTTCATCAATTTCGATTTCATCAATATCGGCGATAAACTTCATAGAGTTAAAGCCCGCGTATATTTCAAGAAGCTTTTTCTCGTTTAGTGACAGACAGTCGAGCATTGCTCTGTCTTCGCCGCATTGATTGTCGGCGCAGTATTTTTTTACTTTTTCGGCGTCTTTTTCGGTTATAAACCCGTGTTCGACGGCATATCCCGTCATTGTTCTGTCGTTTATTGCCATCGAGCCGACCCCCTTCCGCCGCCCACGACCGAGCAAAGCAGTTCATAGTTGGGTGGTGACATATACCGCATTACGTCGTTGTTTTTCAGCCGTCCGGCGCGGATATGCGAAATGGCGTTATCCACTATATGAACGTTGCCGATGTCATGACGGGAGCGCATATAGTCATATATCGCGTTGGGGTTGTTGTGTTGGCGTATCATTCCGCGTATACTGTCATCCACGCACATAACCTCGCAAAGCGGCACCCGTATGGGTTTGACGCTGCTGCGTATCAAGGACTGATGCACAACGCCGGAAAGAGTATCGGCAAGCAGGCTTCGCGCCTGCTCTTGCTGTCCTGCGGGGAAGGTTGTGACAATACGGTCGATACATTCCACCGCCGAATTAGTGTGAAGCGTAGCGAATACGAGATGTCCCGTATCGGCAAGAGTGAGCGCGTTGGACATGGTATCGTAATCTCTCATTTCTCCGACGAGTATTACATCGGGGTCTTGACGCAGTGCGTCTTTCGTTCCCTCCGCAAAGGACGCGACATCTGTTCCCACCTCGCGCTGGGTTATCCACGCCTTTTGGGGCTTATGGATATATTCGATAGGGTCTTCCAAGCTTAACACAGTCTTTTCCGCTTCGCGGTTGATTATGTCTATAAGGCTTGCCAGTGTTGTGGATTTGCCGCTTCCCGTTGCTCCCGAAACTATGACGAAGCCCTTTGATGATTTTGTAAATTCTTTCACGCTCATAGGCACAAGCAGCTCGTCAAAGCTCGGAATCACGTCCGACAGTAGCCGTATCGCGGCGTTACAGCCGTACATATCCCTATATATATTGG
This sequence comes from uncultured Oscillospiraceae bacterium, assembly GCA_964536085.1. Taxonomy (GTDB): domain Bacteria; phylum Bacillota; class Clostridia; order Oscillospirales; family Ruminococcaceae; genus CAZHWR01. The sequence continues at coordinate 8,614 of CAZHWR010000024.1, read as the reverse complement.
CACGGAAGCGTCTGCCGCAGAAATTAAAGGCAAGGTCGATGTGTTTTTCGCCGTTGCCGTTTGCCAGAGCCTTTATCGCTTCGGCGCGGTTGGGAATGTTTTTCTCGGCAAAGGCGATAATTTGTTCCCGTCCGATTATCGTGTCGCTTCTTTTGATTAAGCCCTTGTATCTTATCCCGCCCTTAAAGCCTTCCTTGATATGTATGTCGCTGCAATTGTTTTCAATGGCATACTTCACCAATTCTTCCAGATCGTTTTCGCTTTTGTCCATATCTTGTCTAACCATTTTTTTGTCTCCATTTCATTTTTTACTATCGCCGTACCGAAATATTTGTCTTTCTCGTTGTCCGTCATCCAGCGGGCGGAGCCGTGTTCGTTATGTCCCGCGACCGTGGGGGTTTCTATACTGTCGGTGACGCGCATTACATCGGTACGAAATTCGTTGAATTTGCCAACGCCCGACAAAACCACCAGCATTATGAGTATAAGCTCAAGACAGCCTGTAACCTTTAGCGCGGACGGGTTTGCCCTTAAAATCGAAATACAGGCGAAAAAGTCAAAGGTTATCGTTTGCTTTGACAGTATGCAGTGGAAAAACGCGCCCGCGTATATGACCGCCACCGTTCCGAGCAGTAAAAATATACTGCCGTAAAAGAGTTTACGCTTGTTCATTCGGTTCTTCCGATTCCTCCTTGTAATAAAAATAAAAGAGCCGATATAAAATCAGCTCTCAGGCTACTGACATTGACTTTGTCAACATATTCGCTAAAAAAATTTTTTTAGCCGTTTTCTTTATTTTCAATATACTCATAGTTCATCTATCGCTCCAACATTTATTTTTTCTAATGTCTCTACATTTATTTTCTCAATTCTTTTCACAATCAGTTCTGACTCATTAGGAACGGTTTCATAAAACTTATTTTTTGCACTATCATAGCTTGTAACCGAATCTTTTTCCGACAATACTACTTGCACATTTTGTCCAGACTGCATATTATAAGACACTGGATTGGCCATAATCGCATCATTTATTAAAATAATCGTCCATATTTCGCCACTGTTGCTAATGTATGTTGTTTGATACATAGGATGCTTTGTTGATGAACTCTGTGATATATTCTCTGTTTTGTTATATTCTCCATCCATTGAATATTCTGTAAGTATAGGATAATTAACAAACCCTCGCTCATTCAGCATGAGATAAGCCTCGGCTTCACTCAAAACTTTATCTGAGTTATCAGCATTAACTTCCGACAATATTTTAGAATTATCTTTAAAATATTTATC
>CAZHWR010000024.1:0-7227 GCA_964536085.1 uncultured Oscillospiraceae bacterium | reverse complement strand
CTCCACCGGTGAACAGAAGTAATATTAACACAACGATTAATATTTTCAAGCAAACCCTCTTGATTTTTTGTCCCGTTGTGAGATGCGCCAATTTTTCAAGCTTTTTTTCTTTTTTTATCGCTTTTTTATGTTCTTTTTTTGCCGTCCTTTTTTCTTTTCTGCTGATATTCCTATCGCAATTCGGGCATAATCCTGTTTTTTCATCAAGCTTTTGCCCGCATTTTTTACAAAATTTTTGCATAATATATCCCCCTTTCAAAACAGAGCGGCATATTACTCTATGCCGCTCTTGACTTTGTCAGCAGTCTGAGAGCCGATATAAAATCAGCTCTTTGTTTCCATAAGCCGTGCCGCGATTTCCAGCAGCTTTGTATTGCGGCGGCTTTTTTCGGGTGAAAGATTCAGCAGGTTTGGGAAATACTCCTCATTTATGACAAGCTCTTTGTTGAAGATTTGTTTTTCTCTTTCTCCGTCGTTGCTTGTCACGATAAGCCGCATGGTTTCCCTGACGGTATCGCCTTGCGTACTTCGCCTGTGTTCGATTATGCAATAGCGTATATCGCTCCATTTCCCCGTCTTGTGTGTCAGAACATCATAACCGTTGTATTTGTCGGAAGGGACAAATTCAGCGCTGGGGCATAAGCGTTCAATCGCGGCGTGCAGTTGTGAACCATTCAATATCGCGTGACCGTATAAGGATTTCGACAGGGATAAGTGACCGAAAACCCACGGCAGATTATTTATTGTCGCCCATGGGTATAGCCAACCCTCCATACTTATGTATGTCTCAAGCATTTTTCTTGACGCGCCCAAAGTGATTTTTATATCCAGTTCTTTTGACAGAACATATATAACTCTGTCAAATTGGTCGCGCATTAGGTTGTATATGTTTTTTTCAAAACCTGTGAGCTTCCGCTTTCGGTCGCTTGGCGAAATGGTGGAATGCTTTTTTGAATACGGACAATATTCGTATGACTGTTGATTGTATTGCGCAAGACCGCCAACGCTGTGAGGATAATGTCGCCCATACGGACGGTCGGTATTTTTCAGCCGCTTATATAAGCCTATGATTTCAATCGGGTTATCGCATTGCGGACACACCGCAAGCTGTATAGGCTTGCCTTTTGAATTTACGCCATAATACGGCATTTTCTGTAATGATTCCCGTTCAAAAACGTCCTTCTTTATTGGGAATATTTTGCCCGCGCCTGTTGTAAGCTTAAAGTTTCTCACAAATATCACCCGAATCTTGTTTGATAACGGTATTCAACCTCCCACCACCATTCGGCGGGAAGCGGCGGCAGCGCGCCGCTTGTTTCACCGAACCGGACACATTCAAGTATGTCTTTTAGCCCGATTGTGAAGTTGCGCCCGTCAAGCGCAAGAGCGAAAAGATATTCCTCCGCGCAGTTTTCACAGGCTATGTTTGTGACGTCGCCCGTCAGCTCCGCTTTGTCGGGAACTTGTTCCATAATGTCATTATCTTCTCCTTTACATAATATCACAGTTGTTTTTCCCCGTCAATCCTTATGTTGCGTTTGTGGAATCGTCCTCGTACATATCGCCCTTAATCGTGTACTTTCCCGCGTCTGCGCCGTCAAGCGCGAGACTGAGACAGGTAACCGTCGTTTTTTCACTGCCCGTACTGGTTTCTGTCGTATATACAATTTTGCCGCCGTCTATGTATACGTCGTATGTATAATTGCCGTCCGGCAACGACACGGGCGTAAAGACCGCTTCGCTGCCGAGTACCGATATGGGGTTAGCCGCGTTTACAAAGGTCAAGGTTTTTGAACCGAGGTAGTGGTAGCCGCCGGTATCTATATCATCTTCGCACGTCATGCCGACATATCTTTCTTGATTGCCCCTGTTCATGCTCTGTACAACAAAACCCGTGTCCAGTGTTACGTTCGTCGGCAGATATATCGTTGCTTCGGGCGCGCGGTTTTCGGTATTAACCTTGCAATAATCCTTCGTCACCTTATACTTTGTCATTTCCACCTTAACCGTTAATTTCACGTTGTTTTTAAAGCTGTATCCCGCCTTAAAAACAGTAGGGGAGAGCGTTTCGTTAACGGCTGTCAGCGTTGCTTTGTAGGTGTGCGTATGTGTACACTTTTTTGTTGTATCGCTGTCGATTGTGATGTAGTGTATGTATTTCTCCTTCCATGTATACTCATTTACACAGTTGTCGCCGGTGTCGTCTCCGTCTGCCAAAAAGTAGGCGTTAATATTGATTCCCCGTTCCGCGGTAAAGCTGCTGTTGCTGTGTTCCGCGCCGATTACGCCGTTTTCGACGGGCTTATAGTACAGATACTTGTAATGCGGAATATCCTCAATCTCATATTCGTCACCAACATCGACCGTATCGGTTTCCAGCACTTTATCGGTTTCAATGTCTATGTATTTTACGGTAATTTCGTCGTCCGTCGTATATGATTCGAAATATGCGTTTATATCACTGTTTACGAATAATGACCTGTTTGTGTTTGATTCCCCTTCGATTCCATTGTGCAATTCTTTATAGTACAAATACGTATAGTCGTCTATTGGCAATACGGCGTAAAGCGAACCGTGTTCAACGGCGTCCGTTTTGAGTACCGCATTAGTATTTACGTCGATATAATTTACCATATGTTTGTTTCCCTTTTCTTCGGGTATTTTTGTATCGTTTTGCACGGGTTCCTCGCTAATGTCGTCAGGCTGGTAATATATGTACAGTTCCGCGCTTGTGCGGGATATTTGTCCTTTCCCGTTGTAAAAAAATTTTTCCGTACCGTCGGGAAACCTTTCGATGTGTTCAATATATGTAAATCCCTCACGCGGTGATATTGTATAGTTAAGTCCATGTTCGACGTCTTGGTAGTCCCATTCCCTCGTCTCCATTACCTCGCTCGTGGCGGCATTGATAAAATATGCAGTCCAGTGTATGTGTTCCCTTGTGTACATATATATATTTACCGTCCTGTACGGCACATAATTGCCTTTGGTGTCTCTCAATTCAAAATACCCTCCGTTAGCTTCTCCGTACAGGCTTCCGTCGGGGTACAGCAGCTTGCAGTGGTCGTAAACATAATATTCGGTATCATAATCAAGATTTTCCTCATCCGTGACATACTCCACGCCGTTAAACCACATCGGAGTTTCTATGGTATAGCTGTTTTTGCCGCCCAAAACGGGAATGGGTTCTTCGCTCGTGAGCAGCTCCTCCGATTCGCCGTCAATATAGTTTATTTGTACGGGGTCGTAAGCCACAACCATAAGCTCTGCGAAATACCAGTAGATTCCTTTCGTGTATTTTTCGTTTTGTCCCAAGCTTCTGTGAGTGCCGTTCACGCTCCACGCCCAGTCGCTTGTAATTGAGGGCTTTGTGCTGCTTTTCACGCAGAGGAAAAACCGTGTCGTTCCCGAATCGGTTATTGTATATTCCGAACTGTTTACGATGTTGCTGTCGCTGATGACGTGGTCGCTGCCTATGCAGTCAATATCGCCCCAGTATTGCCAGTCCCAGCCCGCAATATGGTCGTCGGAGTTATAGTATGTGTTGTTGGCAATCGACAAATCCTCAAACTTTAGCGTATCGCCCACATTGCAGTACAGCTTGGGAATTCCTTCCATTTCGTCCTCTTTTTCCTCATCGCTTACCTCTATGAGCGGTGTATAGTAGGGGGTACCGTCGTCATTCAGACCTGTGCTGTACACCTCGTCAAGCACGTTTCCGTTTTTGTCACAGCGCATAGCCTTAAAATAAGCAGAGGGGCGGGTTATGACCTTCCCGCGCGTGTCTCTCATCACAAGAGTTTGATCTGTGGGAAACTCGCTTCCTTCAGCTTTGGTTCTTGAATCCATGAGTTTGTCCGTCGTCTTTGCGTATGCAAAATTGTTGAACAAAAAAATGACCGCCATCGGGACGGTCAGTAATTTGAATATTTTCCTTTTCATGATAATCTCCTTTGTTGTTTGTTAAGAAGAAAAGGGACTGTTTTTTTGATACAGTCCCTCAATCGGTCACATTTCCCATTCGTCTTCATCTTCGTCGTACCTGTTGGTATGTCTGTCGTCTTCGGAAGACGGGTTAAGATAGTCCTCGGCGGAGAAGTCGGCAAGCTCTGTTTCAAGAGTATAAAGCTCTGTTTCAAAATCGGTAATATCCATTTCAAGACTGTTTGCTATGTCAATGGGGTCGAATCCGTTCTTGACCAAAGCCACAAACATATTGCTTCTTTCTTCTTCGCGTCCTTCTTCGCGTCCTTGTTTACGTCCTTCTTCGCGTCCTTCCTCTCGTCCTTCTATTTTCGCCGTTTTGAGCATACTTGCTTCGTCGTGCCGGCGCTTTTCCTCGCGGCGTATTTTTTCGCATATGATTTCATCGTCGCTGAGCTTGCGTAGCGTAACCACGGCTTTTTTAATCGGTTCGTTTACCGTTGTTCTTTCCAGCATAGTCAATTCCTCCTCGCTTTTCACGTTGAAAAATCTTATCCACGCGTCGATTCCCGTATAGCCCAGACTTTCCTTTTTCTTGAGAGCTTTCGGCAGCTCATAGTATATGGTTTTGAATTTATCGGTCAGCTTTACGTTATGCGCCGCGTCATATATTTCAAAGCTTGACGCATAGTCGTCATGCTCCCTGAAAATATTGAAATCAACAATATTGATACAGATTACGTTTGGGAGATCTTCGTAATTCATGCCGCTTTTGAGTTGAGAGCCGAAGGTCTTTGCCCAGTAATATAAACTGCGATCCGCATAGTCGTACTGGCGTGTACACTGTATTTCAATATTAACCTTTTTTCCGTCCACATCGGCAAGCAGGTCAAGACGGCTGAATTTTTCGTCATCGCTTTCGGGGTATATCTCCGAATTGCCGATTACGATATTCTTTATGCTGTCGTAGCTTATGCCGAGAGCTTCGGCAATAAAGCCCTGCAATATCTCCGGCGCGTTGGGGTCGGTAAATATGCTTTTGAAAACAATATCATATTTAGGCGAGACAATGTTCATCGGTATCATTCCTCTCATTTATATTATACTGCTGTTTTCCGCTTATGTCAACAACCATTTTATAATTCGGCATAATATTCAGTGATAGTATGTCCATATTCGTCTACATACTCGCCAATTTTCGTCAACCATTCCGGCGTCTCCTCTTCCTGAAAATCACTGTAACGCAGCCCTATTTCCGGTTCCGCAACAGGTTCTACAGGCTCCGGTGAGGTGATTGTAACCGTATGAGTTTCGTTATCCCACTCAACTGTCGCGCCGAGAGCTTCGTTAATGACGCGCAGAGGAACATAGGTGCGGTCGTTCTTGAGAAAGCCCGCAGTGTCAACGGGAATCCAGCTTTCCGAATAGTCGTATCTATTGTATTTGCGAAGCTGATAGTTTCCTACGCCATACGTTACGCAAATGCCGTTAAGATATATGTCCACCCATATATCGCCCGTATCAATATATACGGGAACCAAGGCAAACACGCCTTCGGGATCTTCCATTGTCGTATACATCTCCCGTCCTTTTGTGAACCAATACATATAATCGTTGTGAGAAGGATTGGACGCAGAGTATTCAACTGTCGCGCCGAGAGCTTCGGCGATAGAGCGGACGGGAACCATTGTGCGACCATTGATGTCAATAAACGGCTCCGCGTCGGCAAAATCAAGCTGTTCGCCGTCCACAATCACGGTAACGTCGGTGCTTGCGACGCCTACGTCAGCCCAGTTGTACCCGAACCCGTTCGGAACAATCTTTGACCAGTCATAAATTTCTCCCGTCAAAGGACTTTCAAATTCCCAGTCATAGTCCGTTTGGTCAATCGGAGCAAGCCCGATGACGGGAACTGTTATATCCGAATCTTCAAACTCTCTGCTTATGGTGATTTTACCACCCGCAAGCGAATCAAATATGCGGACAAGCTTGCCGTCAACAATCTGATCCTGATTTATGTCGTAATCGGGATACCACTCATGGATAAGAGCTTCATCCGTGGCTGCCGACGCAGTGGAAAACAGCATCGTCAACGAAACGAACGACGAAACGGTAATAGTGATGATTCTTTTCAACATAACAATCTTCCTTTCGATATTTTTAATTTTTCCCTCTCAACCTGTTTACATTATATCATAAAAAAACAAAAAAGTCAACAGAAAAATGAAATTTATTTGTAAACTTTCTATGAACACGAGCTATCGAGTACGGTGTTATATAAGGACAGCATTTTGTAAAAAGTGTCAAATCGCGAATATGAAGAAGTGTTTTTTTTCAACAATATAGCGAAAGACGCTTGCTAAGGCAAAGCGTCTTTAAAGATTTTTTGCATATGGCGGACAGCCGGTCACATTTCCCATTCGTCCTCATCTTCGTCGGAAGCTGCGGGGTATTGCTGAATTAGTGTTTGAAGCCTGTTGTTTTCTTCTTCAAGGGAAGCGTTTTTCTCTTTTAATGCGGCAATTTCTTTTTCTTGGTCGGATAGCCTGACAGACATTGCCATAATCTGATTTATAATTTTTTCGAGGTCAAGGTTTGAGGCGCGCATACTTTCGATGCGGCCGAGTTCCTTATATTTCTCGCTTTCCAGAAATGACAGTTTGTTTTTGATTTCCGCTTGTTCTGTCCTTATTTTGTCATGTTCGGCAGAGCGTAAGGAATGCTGACCCGCCAAAAATTCTTTGAGCTTTCCGCTGCTTGCGATGTCTCCCAAAATGGCGGAAACGATTACAGCGACAGCGCTTATGATTGCGACGACGATTCCCATGATAACAATTTCCTCCAAATCCATAATATTATTTCACCTCTATTCTAACACATACATATTTGAGATGCAACAATAAAGAGCTGAAAACAGCTCTTTATTTTTCCTACATTTTCCATTCGTCTTCGTCTTCGTCGGAAGCTGCGGGGTATTGTTGAATTAATGCTTGAAGTCTGTTGTTTTCTTCTTCAAGGGAAGCGTTTTTCTCTTTTAATGCGGCAATTTCTTTTTCTTGGTCGGACAGCCTGACGGACATTGCCGTGAGCCGAGTTCCTTGTATTTTTCACTTTCCCAGAACGATAGTTTGTTTTTGATTTCCGCTTGCTGTTCCTTTAGATTATTGTGTTCTTCCGACAGTCTTTTATGTTCTTCGGGAAGTCTGCTGTGTTCCCCCGACAGCTTGTCTTGCCCGTGTAAGATGCTTTCGTGTTCTTTGGAAAGCCCGTTGTGTTCCGTTGTGCGGTTGTTCTGCATGGAAC
>CAZHWR010000023.1:0-28429 GCA_964536085.1 uncultured Oscillospiraceae bacterium | reverse complement strand
GGCGATTGCGGCAATAGAAAACGGCGCGGATAAAATCCGCATAAATCCCGGAAATATCGGGAGCGACGACAGGGTAAAAGCGGTCGCCGTAGCGTGCAAAAACGCAGGCGTTCCGATAAGAATCGGGGTCAACTCCGGCTCGCTCGAAAAAGATATACTTAGAAAATACGGTTCTCCGACTCCCGAAGCACTTGTGGAAAGCGCGATGTATCATATAAAACTGCTTGAAAAATTTGATTTTGACGATATTGTTGTTTCAATCAAATCAAGCAGTGTTCCCGTTATGGTAAACAGCTATCGGCTGCTTGCTGAAAGGTGTGATTATCCACTGCATCTGGGCGTCACCGAAGCGGGCACCGAAAGAATGGGAATCATAAAATCCGCTGCGGGAATAGGCAGCTTGCTGCTCGATGGTATCGGCGACACGATAAGGGTTTCGCTCACCGCAGACCCGGTAAAGGAAATCTATGCTGCAAAGGATATTTTAAAAGCGGTAGGCAGACGTTCAGACGGTGTTCAGATAGTTTCATGCCCGACCTGCGGAAGAACAAAAATCAACCTTATAGCTTTGGCTTCCAAGGTGGAGAAAAGTTTGATTGACTGCGAAAAACCGATAACGGTTGCGGTTATGGGGTGCGTTGTGAATGGGCCCGGAGAGGCAAAAGAGGCTGACATAGGAATAGCGGGCGGAGACGGCTGCGCGGTCATATTCAAAAAAGGCGAGATAGTAAAAAAGGTCTCTGAAAGCGAGGCGTTTTCAGAGCTTATGAAGGAAATAGACAAATTCTGATATACGATGCGATTCATTTTATATCAGACAAACTGAAAGCGCGTATGAAATTCCGCGTTTTGCAAGAGAAAGGATTTAAGTAAACCTTATGGAAAACAGCTTGAGCAATCTGTTGGGGGCGTATATACCCGACAAGGCGCTTTTGGAAAAATATTCCGATTCGGAGGTACTGCGTTTAAGCATAGACAAGCAAAACGCATTTGTCCGGGCCGAGATAAAATTTGTTGTTTTGGCTCCGAGCAGTGATATTTCACTGCTTCAAAAACAGCTTATAAGCGCGCTGAAGCTATCGGGCGCTGAAATACATCCTAAATATACGCCATATATGTTTTCGGCGGAGTATTTCAGCGAGCTTGTAAGCGTGTTAAAGCAGCAAAGCGGTATCGTAAACGGCTTTTTTGACGGCGCGGACGCTGAATACGACCAGGACAGTAAAACGCTGACGGTTTCGCTTAAAAACGGCGGAGCCGATATTTTGCTGTCCGCCGGAATAGACGTCAAACTTAAATCCATAGTATACGATATGTTCAGTCTGCCGGTTACGGTAAAATTTTCGGGAGTAACCTCCGTGAGCGGCGAAAAGGCGAAGGAGGTAATCTCCGCGAGGACGGATAATCATGGCCTTGCCGAGACGATTTCCGAGCCGAAACCCAAAAGCAGTAAGCCGCGCGAGGATAAAGCTGATAAATCTGAGCCGGAAACGGTTACTTTGTCTTACACCGACCTGCCGTTTTTGAGCAAGAATGCGGCGGTTATAAAAGGCCGCAAGATAACCTCCCGTCCGATTCCGCTTTCCGAAATTTCCATCGACAGCGGGCGTATTACCGCGTGGGGTGAAATTTTCTCGGTTGAAACGCGCGAAACGCGCAACGGAAAAATCATATATAAATTCAACATTACCGATTTTACAAGCTCAAATACGGTAAAGGTGTTTGCCGACGAAAAAGAGCGGGAATCTTACGACAAGCTCAAAAAAGGCGTTTGCATACTGTTTACAGCCGATGTTGAGCCGCCGAATACATACGACAGGGACATAACCTTAAAGCCGTTAGCCATTATGACGGTCAAAAAGCGTGAGCGGGAGGACAAGGCTAACGTTAAACGCGTGGAGCTTCATATGCACACTAATATGTCGGCGATGGACGCGCTTACCGACGCGGCTACGCTTGTCAACACCGCATACCGCTGGGGTCACAAGGCGGTTGCGATAACCGACCACGGTGTTGTTCAGGCGTTTCCCGAGGCGATGAACGCCGTGGATAAGATACATAAAGAGGACGAGGATTTCAAGCTGATTTACGGCTTGGAGGCATATTATGTAAACGACTGCATTGAAGCGGCTAGCGGGACTCACGACGCGGATTTTAACGATGAGATAATCGTGTTCGACCTGGAAACAACGGGACTCAGTCCGCAGACCGAGCGCATTACGGAAATCGGCGCGGTCAAAATTAAAAACCGCGAGATTGCCGATACGTTTAATATATTTGTCAATCCCGAGAAGCCGATACCTCCGAAAATAACCGAGCTCACGGGAATTACCGACGCTATGGTAAAGGACGCACCGCTTGAAAAGCAGGCGCTTGAGCAGTTTTACGATTTTATAGGCGCCAGCAAAATACTTATCGCGCACAATGCGCAGTTTGATATGAACTTCGTGCGCGCGTGCGCAAGGCGCAGCGGTATGGAAGCGGACTTCACTTCGGTTGACACTGTTGTGATAGCGCGCTCGCTTTATAAAAATCTTAAAAATCACAAGCTTGACACTGTTGCAAAGCATCTTGACCTCGGCGACTTTAATCATCACCGCGCGTGCGACGACGCGGCGGTTTTGGCGCGCATATTTATAAAAATGCTCGATCAGCTGGGCGAAAGCAGCGAGATAAGCAAAATTTTGCAGATAAACTCCGCGCTTGCAGGGGGCGACCCGAAAACGCTGCCGTATTATCACATGATAATACTTGTTAAAAATCAAACTGGGCTTAAAAATCTTTACAAGCTTGTGTCTTACTCTCATCTTGATTATTATCGTAAAAAGCCGCGTATTCCCAAATCTGAGCTTATAAAACACCGCGAGGGGCTTATCATAGGCTCTGCCTGCGAAGCGGGCGAGCTTTACCGGGCGGTTGCGGGAGGCAGAGCGTGGGGCGAGCTGTGCCGTATTGCGGAGTTTTACGACTATCTTGAAATCCAGCCGACCGGGAACAACGAGTTTATGATAAGAAACGGCGAGGTTTCGGGCGTTGAAGAACTGCGCGAGCACAATAAAACGATAATCCGCTTGGGCGAAAAGCTCAATAAGCCGGTTGTGGCTACCTGCGACGTTCATTTTCTTAACAAGGAGGACGCTGTTTTCAGGGAAGTTTTAATGGCAGGCATGAAATTTAAAGACGCCGCAAATCAGCCTCCGATTTATTTCAGAACAACCGAAGAAATGCTTAAAGAGTTTGACTATCTGGGTGATAAAAAGGCTCATGAGGTCGTTATTGAGAATACGAATAAAATCGCCGATATGGTTGACGGCAGTATCCGAGCTATTCCGAAAGGAACATATCCTCCGAGCATAGACGGCGCTGAGGAAGAGCTTCAGCAGATAACATGGGGCAGGGCGAAGGATATGTACGAGCATAACGGAAGGCTGCCCGAAACAGTTGAAAATCGGCTGAAAAAAGAGCTTGATTCTATCATCAAAAACGGATTTGCGGTTTTGTATATGATTGCGCAGAAGCTGGTTTATCAGTCGGAAAAGCTCGGATATCTGGTCGGTTCGAGAGGCTCGGTGGGCTCGTCGTTCGTCGCAACTATGGCGGGCATATCCGAGGTCAATCCGCTTCAGCCGCACTATGCCTGCCCGAAATGCAGGTATTCCGAATTTATAACTGACGGCTCGGTAGGCTCGGGCTTCGACCTTGAGCCGAAAAACTGCCCCGAGTGCGGCGCTGAAATGAACAGGGACGGTCACGACATACCGTTTGAGACCTTCTTGGGCTTCAACGGCGATAAAGCGCCCGATATTGATCTCAACTTTTCAGGCGAGTGCCAGTCGCAGATACATAAATACACCGAGCAGCTTTTCGGAGACGGACATGTTTTCAAAGCGGGAACGGTTTCGACTGTTGCGGAAAAAACCGCTTTCGGCTTCGCAATGCATTATGTCGAGGAGCACGGCAGCGTTGTACACAGCGCTGAAAAGCTCCGCCTGGCGCAGGGCTGCACAGGCGTTAAAAGAACGACCGGTCAGCATCCGGGCGGAATGGTCGTTGTTCCCGCGGAATACGAGGTTTACGATTTTACTCCCGTTCAGCACCCGGCGGACGACACCGAGTCGGACGTTATAACCACCCATTTCGATTTCCATTCGCTTCACGACACTATTTTGAAGCTGGATGAGCTCGGTCACGATGTTCCCACGCTTTACAAGCACCTTGAGGACCTTTCGGGAATCAAGGTGATGGACGTTTCGATGAGCGACAAAAAGGTAATGAGCCTTTTCACCTCTACGGAAGCGCTTGGGGTAACCGAGGAGGAGATCTACAGTAAAACAGGAACGTTCGGACTCCCCGAAATGGGAACGCCGTTTGTCCGTCAGATGCTTATCGACGCGCAGCCGAAAACCTTTTCCGACCTTTTGCAGATATCGGGGCTTTCGCACGGTACGGATGTTTGGGTGAACAACGCGCAGGACCTTATAAAGCAGGGAACATGCAAAATATCAGACGTTATCGGAACGCGCGACAGCATTATGACCTATCTTATCTATAAGGGTCTCGACCCGGACATGGCGTTTAAAATCATGGAGATAACCCGAAAGGGAAATGCGTCCAAGCTGCTGACGGAGGAGCATTTTGCCGCAATGCGCGAACACGATGTTCCGCAGTGGTATGTCGACAGCTGCATGAAGATAAAATACATGTTCCCGAAAGCGCACGCCGCCGCATATGTCATTGCTAGCATACGGTTGGGCTGGTATAAGGTATATAAGCCGCTGGAATTTTATGCGGCGCTGTTTACCGTACGCGGAGGCGATTTTGACGCTAACAGCGCGGTGCAGGGGAAGGGCGTTGTGAACCTGAAAATCAAAGAGCTTGCCGCAAAGGGAAACGAACGCACGGTAAAAGAGGAAGACAGCTACAACACACTGCTTATTATAAACGAAATGCTTATGCGCGGATATGAGTTTTTGCCGGTGGATTTATATAAATCTCACGCTAAAAATTATGTCATTGAGGACGGCAAGATACGTCTGCCGTTTACATCTTTAAAGGGCTTGGGTGAAGCCGCCGCAATAAATTTGCAGGACGCTGGTAAGGGCGGAAAATACATATCGGTTGACGATATTCAAAACAGAGCGGGAGCTTCGAGTGCGGTAATCGACGCGCTGCGTCAGCACGGAGCTTTGGAGGGACTGCCTAATTCAAGTCAGACAAATTTATTTGAAGGATTATTTTAGTGTTGACTTTGCGATATTACTATGGTAGTATGTTAGCATGCTAAAGCGCTGGCTACGGATATTTTATAATAAAATGCAGTATTCGGCAACTTTACACTCTGAACACAGAAAGAACGCTTGAATTAAAGGCTTGGTGAAACGGATGAGCAAAAATATAACGGTTACTCCCGAGGGAACAAGAGACCTGCTTTTTGAAGAATGCGAGGCAAGACGTTCGGTCGAGCAGACGCTGAAAAACGTTTTTAAGGGCAGGGGATTTACCGAGGTAATAACCCCTTCGATTGAATTTATGGATATTTTCAATCAGAACGGAAATCAGCTTCCTGTTAAGCAGATGTATAAATTTTCAGACAGCAAGGGCAGAATGGTCGTTATGCGCCCCGATTCGACCGTTCCTATTGCAAGGCTTACTGCTACAAGGTTAAAAAACCATACGCTGCCTATAAGGCTTTACTACAATCAGTCGGTTTATTGCCAAAACAGACTTTTGAGCGGCAGGAGCGATGAAATAGTTCAGGCGGGAATCGAGATTATCGGAAGCGGCTCGAAAAGGGCTGATCTGGAGGTTATTTCAACCGCGGTCGAGGCGCTGTATGCGCTGAAAACCGACGATTTTCGGCTGGAGATAGGTCATATCGGCATATTCAACACGCTTATGCGCGTTTTGAAAATCGACGACGAGCTTGCCGAACGGATAAGGCGGCTTATTGAGCTTAAAAATTACCCCGCGCTCAACGACCTGCTCGACGGCTTGGACGAAGGCAAATCGTCGATTTTAAAACAGCTCCCGCGGCTTTTCGGCGGCGAAGAGGTGCTCTCAAAGGCAAACGAGCTGTTTAAGAACGAAGAGATTAAAAAAATACTCGACTATTTAAAAGATATATACACAGCTTTGCAGGAGCTTGGACTTGACGGCAAAATAACCCTTGACCTCGGTATGGTTCATCGCGCTGAATATTATACCGGCGTTGTTTTCCGCGGGTATATCGAGGGCTTCGGCGAGGAGGTGCTGTCTGGCGGACGGTACGACCGCCTTTTGAGCGGCTTTGGAAAGCAGCTTGCCGCTACGGGCTTCGGAATCAATGTCGACGCGGTGGCAAACGCCCTGTTAAAGTCAAAAGAAGGCGCGTTTGAGATTTCACCGCCGCAGCTTTTGATACATGCGCTCGACGGATATGAAATGAAGGCTTTTATCTATTCGCGCGGGTTTAGCAAAAAGGGAATAGTGTGTGAAAACAGCCTGTTTGAAACAAAGGAGCAGGCGGCTGAGTACGCTAAGCTAAAGGGAATAAAACAGCTTCACGTTATCTCGGATACAATACAGATTATTGATATTGAAAGCTAAGCGCTTGGCGGGAAGGAAAATAATATATGGCGAACAAGAAAATCAGAATCGCGCTCACAAAGGGAAGACTTGAAAAAGACACTGTGGCGCTGTTTAAAAGGCTAGGGTTAGACTGCTCCGAGCTTGAGCAAAAGGGCAGAAAGCTTGTGCTTAACGTGCCGGACGCGGGATTAGAGGTCGTTTTAGCAAAGGCGGCGGACGTTATAACCTATGTCGAGCACGGAGTGTGCGACCTCGGCGTTGTCGGAAAAGACACGATTATGGAGCACGGCGGCTCGTTTTTCGAGGTGACCGACCTCGGCTTCGGAAAATGCAAATTTGCACTGGCTGGTCCGGCGGATAAGGATTTTTACAAGGGCTATTCGGTTAAGGTGATAGCCAGCAAGTACCCGAACGTCACCAGGCGGTTTTTCGAGGGCAAGGGCATGGATATAGAAATAGTTAAAATTGAAGGCTCTGTTGAGCTTGCCCCGCTTCTTGAGCTTTCCGACGCTATTGTGGATATCGTTGAAACGGGTACGACACTCAAAGAAAACGGACTTGAGGTATACGAAGACGTAGCCGGGATATCCGCAAGACTTATTGTCAATACCGCGAGCATAAAGCTGTATAAGCGCGAAATCGAAGAGCTTATCGAAAAGATAGAAAGCGTTAAGAATTAATATATTTTGATGTTAAAGGACTGATATAAATGCTTAAAAGAATTATTGCGGACGGCAAAAATGAAAAAGAATTTTTGCGTTCGCTCAGTCAAAGAAGCGGAGAGGTAAACGCGCAGGTAACCGAAACTGTAACTCAGATAATCGAGGACGTCCGCAAAAACGGCGACAAAGCGGTTATAGATTACACCGTAAAGTTTGACGGCAAGGCTCCCGATGCGATTGAAGTTCCGCGCGGGGAAATAAACGACGCGCTCACAAACGCAGATCCGGATTTTGTAAACGCGCTTTTGAACGCGCAGGAAAATATCGCGGCGTTTCACAGCCGCCAAAAACAGCAGGGTTTTACCGACGCTCATGCCGACGGCGTTATGCTCGGTCAGCGCGTTCGCGGGCTTAACCGCGTGGGGCTCTATGTTCCGGGCGGCACGGCGGCGTATCCTAGCTCGGTTTTGATGAACGCGATTCCCGCAAAAATCGCCGGAGTAAACGAAATCATCATGACTACTCCGCCCTCAAAAGACGGCAAGGCAAATCCGGACATTCTTGTTGCGGCGGCGATATGCGGGGTAGACAGGGTATTTCTGCTTGGCGGTGCGCAGGCGGTCGCGGCGATGGCATACGGAACCCAAACAATACCAAAGGTGGATAAAATAGTAGGTCCCGGCAATATTTTTGTCGCTACGGCGAAAAAGCTGCTGTTCGGAACGGTCGATATAGACATGATTGCAGGTCCGAGCGAGATACTTGTTTTGGCGGATGACAGCGCGAATCCCAAGTTTTTGGCGGCTGACTTGATGTCGCAGGCGGAGCATGACAAGCTCGCAAGCGCGATACTTGTTACAACGAGCGAGAGGATAGCCGACGAGACTGAAAAGGAAATAGCGCGGCAGATAAGCGGGCTTTCGCGCAAGGATATTATCGAAAAGTCCCTTGAAGATTACGGCGCGATAATAATCTGCGATACGGTAAACAAGGCGGTCGAGCTTGCAAATTCGCTTGCGCCGGAGCATTTGGAGGTTTGCTGTAAAAGCCCGACCGAATTTATCGGAAGACTTGATAACGCCGGCTCGGTGTTCTTGGGGCAGTATTCGCCAGAGCCGCTCGGCGACTATTACGCGGGTCCTAACCATGTTTTGCCTACGAGCGGGACAGCGAGATTTTTCTCGCCGCTTTCGGTTGACAGCTTTATCAAAAAGGTCAGTTATATATATTACACCGAACAGGCGCTGAAAAACGCCGAATCGGACATTGTTACGATAGCCGAATCCGAACAGCTCACGGCACACGCAAATTCTATCAAGGTGAGATTTGAATGAAATATGAGTTGAATAAAAAGCTGAGCGGACTTGTGCCGTACAAGCCTATTTCGGGCGATTATAAAATCCGATTAGACGCGAACGAATCTTATTTTGCTGCGGACGACCGGCTTTTGGAGGAAATGAAGCAAAAGCTCGGCAGAATTGATTTTAACCGCTATCCCGACCCGCTTTGCAAAAACGTTTGCAGGCTGTTTGCGGAGTATTACGGTATAAGCGAGGATTACGTCACCGCGGGAAACGGCTCGGACGAGCTTATCAACATAATCGTCGGCGCGTTTTTGGAGGACGGTGACAAGCTACTAACATTTACACCGGATTTTTCAATGTACGCGCTGTACGGCAAGATTTTGGGGCATGAATCGGTTGTTATCAAAAAGGACGACGATTTAAAAATCGACGTTGACGAGGCTGTAAAAGCTGCGCGAGAGAACGACGTTAAAATAATTCTGTTTTCAAACCCCTGTAATCCGACCTCCGTGGGGCTGGGCAAAAAAGAAGTCAGAAAGCTGATAAATTCGGTGAACGCGCTTATAGTTCTTGATGAAGCGTATATGGATTTTTACGGCGAATCGCTGATAGACGAGGTACAGAATTACTCAAACGTTATAATGTTAAGAACCGCGTCAAAGGCAATCGGAATGGCGGGGATACGCTTGGGGTTTGCGGTTGCAAACTCAGAGCTTACGCGCGCGCTTCGGGCGGCAAAATCGCCGTATAACGTCAATTCTGTAACTCAGGCTATCGGCGAGGCGGTTTATTCGCGTCCGCAGCTTTTGAAAGAAAATACAAAAAAAATTATTGAGTCTAAAAACTCGCTTCAGGCTTCACTTGAAAGCATTGAAACCGAATGTTTTGAAAGAATATACAAGTCTGTGACAAACTTTGTTTTTATTAAAACTAGGTATGCCGAAAAAATTTATAAGGAGCTTTTAAACCGCTCGATTGCCGTTCGTTTTATGAAGGATGAGTATTTGAGAATTACCGCCGGAAGCGAATCGGAAAACGCGGCGGTCATAAGCGCCATTAAGGAAATAGTTGAAGGAGCATTGATATGAGAGAATATACTTCCGAACGAAAGACTGCTGAAACCGATATCAAGCTATATATAAATATTGACGGAAGCGGAATCTGTGACGTCAGCACGGGAATAGGTTTTTTTGACCATATGCTTACGGCGCTCGCCGTGCACGCGGGATTTGACCTTTCAGTCGCGGTCAAGGGCGATTTAAACGTCGACTGTCACCACACTGTTGAAGACACGGGCATTGTTTTGGGAACGGCTGTTAAAGCTGTGCTGGGCGATAAAAAGGGAATCGCCCGATACGGCGAGGCAAACGTCCCGATGGATGAAGCGCTTGCCTTTTGCGCGCTGGATATAAGCGCGCGTCCTTATTTTGTGTTTGCTGGCAGCTTTGATAGCTATAAGGTGGGTGAATTTGAAACTCAGATGACCGAGGAGTTTTTCCGCGCGTTCGCTTTCAACGCGGGGATAACCCTGCACCTTGATATAAAGTACGGTAAAAATGACCATCACAAGATTGAAGCCGCGTTTAAGGCGGCGGCGCACGCGCTGAAAGAGGCAGTTAAGGTTGAATCGGATAAAACACTTTCAACTAAAGGAGTAATATAGCAAGGTCGGATTTTCGCGCTTTGGGCTTTGCCATTGCTTTGTGAGGGTATATGGTGATTATATTATGATAGCAATTGTTGATTACGGGGCGGGAAATATTTTCAGCCTTAAAAACGCCCTTGATTATCTCGGAGAAAAATCGGTTTTAACAAACAAGGCTGATGATATTGTTAACGCTGATTCGGTTATTCTGCCGGGGGTCGGCGCGTTTCCAGATGCACGCAAAAAGCTTGCGGATACAGGGCTTGATAAAGTTATTGTATCCGAGGCGCAACAAAAGCCGCTTTTGGGGATATGCCTAGGTATGCAGCTTTTGTTCAGCGAGAGCCGCGAATTTAAAAAAACAGAAGGACTTTCGCTGATTGACGGAATGGTGGATTTGATAAAAACAGAATATAAAATTCCGCATATGGGCTGGAATGGGCTTAAAATACAAAAGGAGAGCAGATTGTTGCAAGGCGTTTCGGACGGCGACTTTGTGTATTTTGTCCACTCGTTTATGGCGTATACTGACGACGAAAACGTTTCGGCGTACTGCGAATACGGCAGTAAAATAACCGCGCTTGCAGAAAAAGGTTATGTGTACGGCGCGCAGTTTCATCCCGAAAAAAGCGGCGGCGTAGGTCTGAAGATTCTTTCTAACTTCTGCAAGTTAAAGTAAAACAAAAAAAGCTTGCGGGATGATTTTTCAGACCGCGGGTTTTGAACTTCGTTCCCAAATAGCGGAATAAAAGTATAAAACATATCGGTATTACGCGAAAGGATCAACACAATTATGATAATTTTTCCGGCGATAGATATTAAGGACAAAAACTGCGTTCGACTTTACAAAGGTGATTTCAGCACGGTTGAAAAGGTGGCTGAAGATCCGCTTAAAACCGCAAAACGGTTTTACAGCGACGGCGCGCGGCATCTGCATATGGTTGATTTGGACGGCGCTGTGTCTGCAAAGCCCGAAAACAGCGAGGTGTTTTTGGACGTTGCGAAAAACTCCGGAATGTTTGTGGAGCTGGGCGGCGGGATACGATCGCTCGATACGGTGGAGTATTATATGAGCGGAGGAATTGGACGCGTGATACTCGGTTCGGTCGCAGTTTCCGACCCTGAATTTGTTAAAACGGCGGTAAAGGAATATAAAGATAAAATCGCCGTTGGAATCGACGCTAAAAACGGCATGGTTGCCTGCAACGGCTGGCTGTACGAATCCAAAGTGGATTATATAACGCTTGCAAAGCGCATGTGCGACGCGGGAGTGACAAAAATCATCTTTACAGATATTTCAAAGGACGGAACGCTCGAAGGTCCGAATCTTTTACAGCTTGATGAGATAAACAAATCGGTCAGCGCGGATATCACCGCAAGCGGCGGGATAAAGAGCATTGAAGACATCAAAGCGCTGAAAAAACTAGGAATGTACGCCGCGATTTGCGGAAAATCAATATACAAAGGAACGCTTGACTTAAAAGAAGCGGTCGCCTGCGCGGAGGAAAACTAATGCTTGCTAAACGAATCATCCCATGCCTTGACGTTAAAGACGGCAAGGTTGTAAAGGGAATAAACTTTGTCGGAATTAAGGACGTGGGCGACCCTGTCGAATGCGCAAAAATGTACAACGAGCAGGGTGCGGACGAGATAGTTTTCCTCGATATCACCGCCACGCATGAGAAAAGAAAAACCATCGTAGATGTAGTGGAAAGAACGGCTAAAGAAGTCTTTGTTCCGCTGACGGTCGGAGGGGGAATATCCTCTACCGATGATATGAAAAAGCTTCTGCGCGCGGGAGCGGACAAAATTTCGGTCAATTCGAGCGCGGTTAAAAATCCTCAGCTTATTTTAGACGGCGCAAAGCTGTTCGGGAGCCAGTGCATCGTTGTAGCTATCGACGCCGTAAGAGCAAACGACGGAAGCTTTCACGTTGTTGTAAACGGCGGCAGAATCGACACCGGGCTGGACGCTATTGAATGGGCAAAGCGCGCCTGTGAGCTCGGAACAGGGGAAATACTGCTTACTTCAATGGACGCGGACGGAACAAAACAAGGTTTCGATATTGAGCTTTTGAACGCCGTGACCGCCGTTGCAAAGGTTCCCGTTATCGCGTCGGGCGGATGCGGAAATCTTGAGCATTTCAGCGAACTGTTTTTAAACTCGGACGCGGACGCGGCTCTTGCCGCTTCGATATTTCATTATAACGAGCTTACCGTGGGTCAGGTAAAAGAGCATTTGAAACAGAAAGGAATAGTCACAAGATGAAACTTGATAAATTCTTTGTGAAAGCGGAGCTCATACCCTGCATTATCGTCGATGAAAAAAACGGAAGCGTGCTGATGCTTGCATATATGAATAAAAAAAGTCTTGCAAAAACTCTGGAAACAGGGTACACTTGGTTTTACAGCAGGTCTAGGAAAGAGCTTTGGAACAAGGGCGCTACGTCGGGCCATTTTCAGAAGGTTAAAAAAATCGTGTCCGACTGTGACGACGACACGCTTTTAATCACAGTGGAGCAGACGGGTAACGCCTGCCATACGGGCTCGTACTCATGCTTTTTTAATGAATTATATACTGCTGAATAGAACGAAACGCATGTTCGGCGAACAATATTCTCGAAAGGAACGAAAAGAATGGATAGTGTAAAAACGCTGTATGAGGTAGTAAAACAGCGAAAGGATTCAAAGCAGGAGGGCTCTTATACCTGCTATCTTTTTGAGCAGGGGCTTGATAAGATATTGAAAAAATGCGGCGAGGAATGCTCTGAAATGATTATAGCCGCCAAAAACAATGACAACGACGAGCTTTCAAACGAAATGTGCGACCTTATCTATCACATGATGGTTTTAATTGTCGAGCAGGGAGTTTCGCTTGAACAGATAGATAAAATTCTGACCGAGCGCGGACAAAAGATAGGCAACCTGAAAAAATTTCATAAGGTCGACCGTTTAAGCTAAAAATGCGGGCATTGTAAACTTTAGGGCTTTGCTTGTGAGGCAAAGCTCATAATTAATAATACACTGATGTGAAAGGAATGATTTTAGAATGTACAAAGCTGATGAAAAAAGATACGACAAAATGGTCTATCGCCGCTGTGGTAACAGCGGACTTTTGCTGCCTGTTATTTCTTTGGGAATCTGGCAGAATTTCGGTGCTGACCGCCCGCTGGAGGTTTCAAGAAAAATTTTGGAAACAGCTTTCGATTTGGGTGTTACTCACATCGATATGGCGAATAACTACGGACCGCCCTACGGAAGCGCGGAGGAAACATTCGGCGCGGTTTACAAAAAGAGCCTTAAGCCCTACAGGGACGAGCTTATTTTAAGCTCAAAAGCGGGCTTTGACATGTGGCCCGGACCGTACGGGAACTGGGGCTCGCGAAAATATATAATGGCTTCTATCGACCAGAGCCTTAAGCGCACGGGAGTTGAATACTTCGATATTTTCTATCATCACCGACCCGACCCTGAAACTCCGATTGAAGAGACGATGGGCGCACTGGCGGACATTGTTAAGCAGGGCAAGGCGCTTTATGTGGGAGTTTCAAACTACGGCGCCAAGGAAGCGGATATAGCTATAAAAACCTTAGAGGATTTGGGCGTTCACTGCCTTATCCATCAGCCGAACTACAGCATGATAAACCGCTGGATTGAGGACGGCTTGCAGGACGTTTTGAAAAACCACGGTACGGGAACTATTGCTTACTGCCCGCTTGCGCAGGGCGTTTTGACAACGAAGTATTTAAACGGTGTTCCCGAAGGCGCAAGAGCGCAGAGAAGCGAAGGGCTCAAAAATTCAATAACTCCAGAGCTTATAGAAAAACTCGGCAAATTAAATGAGCTTGCCGCAGACCGCGGACAAACACTGGCTCAGATGGCGCTTGCCTGGGTGTTAAGAGACGGCAAGGTTACATCAGCGCTTATCGGCGCTTCGAGCCCTGAGCAGCTTACTGAAAACGTCAAGGTAGTTGAAAAGCTTGATTTCACATCCGACGAGCTTAAAGCAATCGATGATATATTAAATGGATGATTTAGGGGACTTTTTTTTTGGAACAGCAGTGTACGGTAAATGACATTTTATGTGCTGTCGCGCAGCTTGGCTGCAAATACGGCAGAGTATTTGCACAGGACATAGCGCGGCAGCTTGGAGTAAAGCTGAAGAGCGTTAAATTTCAGTTGGAATATCTGCTTGAAAACGATTATATCGAATTTGACATTGAAAACAGAATTATTCTGACAAAAAAGGGCGAACAGTCGGCTTTTGATATTTGTGAGTGCAGGAGATTTTTTGAAAAGATGTTTTTGCGGGCGGGAGTGCGTGAAGATATTGCAAAGTCCGACGCGGCTAGGATCGAGGCCGTTATAAGCCATCATACCTATGAAAAGCTGGCAAAATCTCAGGTTACATTGGGATAGAGGCATTTCTTATATTGAAATGCGTAAATAAAAACAGGAATGGCGTTAAGTCATTCCTGTTTTTATTTACAAGAGTATTATGGAATAAGGATTTATTGCAGTTAGTGCAGAAATTAGTTCTAAATTCTTGTGTAGTTTATATATGTGTACGGCAATTCTTCGTCAAAATGAGCTACAATTTCTTTTTTAAAGGCGCTTTCATCGAATTTCGGGAAAAATGCGTCGCCGGTAATTTCACACTCAATTTCGGTTATGAACAGCTTGTCGGCAATATCGAGCGACTGCTCGTACAGCTTTTCTCCGCCGCAGATAAAAACTTCTTTTTTAGACGCGAGCTTCAGCGCATGCTCTAAAGACACAACGGTGATACAGCCGTCAAAGCTTTTTGTTGTGGAAACGACGATGGTTTCGCGCCCGGGAAGAGGTTTGCCTATCTCTTCATAGGTGCGCCTGCCCATTACTACTGTATTTCCCGTTGTAAGTTCAGTGAAGCGTCTGCGTTCATTTTTAATGTTCCACGGGATCCGTCCGTTCAGACCGATGACGCGGTTCAGGGTAAACGCCGCCGTTATTGCTATCATATTCGAGTCAGCTCCAATTAATTATCTGAATATTTACAGCGATACAATGTCGTCGAGTGTAAAGTCTATTACCTTTGCAAGGTCGTTTAGGGACAATTCAAGCTGATAGCCTATTTTTCCGCCGCTGAATAAAATACGTTCAAATTTATCAGCGCTTTTGTCTATAACGGTTTGAAACGTCTTTTTCATACCGATAGGTGAACATCCCCCGTGGACGTATCCTGTTAGAGCAAAAAGCTCTTTTGATTTAATCATTTCAATGTTTTTTTCTTTAACGCTTTTTGCGGCTTTTTTCAAATCGAGCCCGCTGTTAACAGGAACTAAGAAAACATAGTTTTGTCTGCTTGCACCAACGGTCACTAAAGTCTTAAACACTGTTTCGGGGTTTTCGCCGAGCGATTTAGCAACTTCAACTCCGCTTATTGCGTCTGTGCCTAGGTAATTGTGGACTATATAGTTGATTTTTTTGTTGTCGAGTATACGCATTGCGTTGGTTTTTGATTCCTTTTTCATATTGTACACCGTTTTATATAAATGATTTTTGACCTAATCTAAATGTAGCTTGTCTGTTATTATTTTATCACAAAACGCAATTTTTGCCAAAACGTATTAGTTTAAATAAGTATATTTGCATGGCAAAACTATTTGCGCAAAATTTGTCGAATAATATATTTTTTGCAATATGGGTTTTAAGCAGGCTTATAGAAAAGTATTAGTATATTTTATAATTCATATGTAAAAAATTAGTGTAATCAAATGCTTTTAGAAAATTTATAGTATAATCATCTGGAAAAGGAGGTTTTTGATGCTGTGAATAGAATAAGAAATCTAAGAGAGGATCATGAACTTCGCCAGGTGGATGTTGCTGCGGCTACTGGTATTGATCAAAAAACACTTTCAAATTATGAAACCGGGAAAACTAATCCTGACAGTTATGCGCTTATTAAGCTGGCAGATTTTTTTAATGTGAGTATAGATTATCTTGTGGGAAGAATCGATTACAACGTATTATCCACAGGTGATATTGTCTCTGAAATTGATTTGATACAGGAACGGCTTAATGTACTGAAGTCTCTGATATCCAATCAAAGTAAACAAAAAAATATCTTATGATTTCCGCGCATTTTGCAGGTGTTAAATTATCATCGGCAGCTATGCAGCTTTTATTTAATTATATAATATCCTAAAAACGCCGGTAATAGCAAAGCCCCTATTGTAGCTTCTATTCTACAATAGGGGCTTTTTGTTTATAATACGTTTTTACAGATTTGTTCTGCTGCAATTCGGTGAATTTTTGATTTTTGAATTGCGGTTACTTGCTTTTGCGGTCTACATACGAGGTGTGCAAAATTTTGTGAGCTTTATGACTGCCCGGCTTTTCAAGATAAGAGTCATATATCTCCTTGATGACAGGGTTATCGTGCGATTTGCGGAGCTTGTTGTTATTGTCTGACTCGTAAAGCGCTTTGGCTCTTAATGATTTGAGGTCGACAAAATTTCTGACGCTTGCCGGCTGCGTGGGCTGCCCTCCGCCGTTTACGCATCCGCCCGGACACGCCATAACCTCGATAAAGTGGTATGTGGCTTTGCCTGCTTTAATGTCATCAAGCAGTTTTCTTGCGTTAGCAAGACCTGAAACAACGGCGACATTTACTTCAAGCCCCGCGACGTTATAGGTGGCTTCCTTTATGCCGTCGGTTCCGCGGACTTCGGTAAACTCGGGATTTTCAAGCTTTTCCTTTGTGAGCGTTTCAACTGCGGTCCTCAAGGCAGCTTCCATAACTCCGCCGGTCGCGCCGAATATAACTCCTGCGCCGCTTGCGGTGCCAAGGGGAGCGTCAAACTCTTCGTCTGGGAGATCTGTAAACATCAGACCCTTGCGTTTGATAAGCCTTGCCAGTTCTCTTGTTGTGATGGCTATATCAACGTCGGGAACGCCCGCTGCGGACTGATCCTCGCGACCGACCTCGAATTTTTTCGCAGTACAGGGCATAACTGAAACTACTACGATATCTTTAGGGTCAAGACCCATTTTTTCGGCGTAGTAGGTTTTGGTTATCGCGCCGAACATCTGCTGAGGCGACTTGCAGGAGGACAGATTGTCGATAAATTCCGGATAATAATGCTCGCAGAAGCTGACCCATCCGGGTGAGCAGGAGGTTATCATAGGAAGCGTACCTCCGTTTTGAACGCGCTCAACAAATTCGTTGGCCTCTTCCATAATAGTCAGGTCGGCGGAAAAGTCGGTGTCGAATACCTTATCAAAACCGATCCTTCTTAAGGCGGCTACCATTTTGCCCTCTACATCGGTTCCTACAGGGAAGCCAAACGCTTCGCCGAGCGTTGCTCTTATCGATGGAGCGGTGTTGACGATAACGGTTTTGTCAGGATCGCTTATTGCGGCGAGGACCTTGTCGGTATCGTCTTTTTCGGAAAGAGCGCCCGTGGGGCATGCGACAATGCACTGACCGCAGGAAACGCAGGAGGTGCTGTGCAGATCCTTTTCAAACGCGCAGCCGATTTTTGAATTGAATCCGCGCTCAAGAGGATTGATAACGCCGATGCCCTGCATTTTGCCGCAGGCGGCAACACAGCGGCGGCAGAGGATACATTTGCTGTTGTCGCGGTACATATGCGGCGCGGAGTCGTCTATTACGCTTTCGTTTTTTGCGCCGTCGTACTTATCCTCGGTCTCAACGTTGTATTCATAGCAAAGCGCCTGAAGCTCACAGCTTCCGCTTTTAACGCAGGAAAGACATTTTCTGTTGTGATCGGAAAGCAAAAGCTCAAGCGTTAGTCTGCGTGATTTCAAAACGGCGGGGGAGTTGGTTTCAATTTCCATTCCCTCGGAAACCGGATAAACGCAGGCGGCAACAAGAGAGCGAGCGCCTTTTACCTCGACAACGCAAATGCGGCATGCGCCGATTTCATTGATTTCTTTTAAATAACACAATGTCGGTATTTTGATGCCGGCAAGACGAGCCGCTTCGAGAATAGTTGAATTTTTGGGCACGTCAAAGGGCATACCGTTTATTTTAATATTAACTGTTTCCATTTCGGCATAACTCCTATCTTACTTTTTAACAATAGCGTCGAAGCGGCATTTTTCCATACATGCGCCGCACTTGATACATTTGCTCTTGTCAATCTTATGCGGATTTTTGACTGTACCCTCGATTGCGCCCACGGGGCAGGTTCTTGCACAAAGCGTACAGCCGCGGCATTTATCTTCCACGATTTCGTAAGAAAGAAGCGCCTTGCAAACGCCCGCCGGACATTTTTTATCAACAATATGGGCAACATATTCGTCGCGGAAATAGCGAAGGGTAGACAAAACGGGGTTGGGAGCGGTTTGTCCGAGACCGCACAGCGCGCTCGATTTAATGTGATAGCAAAGCTCTTCGAGTTTGTCTAAATCCTCCATTGTAGCGTTGCCCTTGGTTATTTTGTCGAGTATCTCATACATTCGCTTAGTTCCGATACGGCATGGCGTACATTTTCCGCAGCTTTCATCGACTGTAAATTCAAGGAAGAATTTAGCGATGTCTACCATACAAGTGTCTTCGTCCATAACGATAAGTCCGCCCGAGCCCATCATCGAGCCGATGGCAATAAGATTATCGTAGTCGATTTTAACGTCGAGATGCTCTGCGGGGATACATCCGCCCGAAGGACCTCCTGTTTGAGCGGCTTTGAATTTTTTGCCGTTCGGGATTCCGCCGCCGATTTCATCAACGATTTCACGAAGGGTCGTGCCCATCGGAACCTCAACAAGACCTGTGTTGTTGATTTTTCCGCCCAGCGCAAAGACCTTTGTGCCCTTGGATTTTTCGGTTCCCATTGAAGCAAACCATTCTGCGCCGTTTAAAATGATCTGCGGAATGTTAGCGTAGGTTTCTACGTTGTTGAGTATGGTAGGCTTTGCAAAAAGTCCTTTAACTGCAGGGAACGGCGGGCGCGGGCGCGGTTCGCCGCGGTTGCCTTCGATTGAAGTCATCAAAGCGGTTTCCTCGCCGCATACAAATGCTCCTGCGCCGAGTCTTAGGTCGATATCAAAATCGAAGCCTGAATCAAAGATATTTTTGCCGAGCAGTCCGTATTCTCTGGACTGATCAATAGCGATCTGCAAACGTTTAACCGCTATAGGATACTCGGCGCGGACGTATATGTAGCCCTGATTTGCACCGATAGCGTATCCCGCGATAGTCATCGCCTCCAAAACCGCGTGAGGGTCGCCCTCTAAAACCGAACGGTCCATAAACGCGCCCGGGTCGCCCTCATCGGCGTTACAGCAGACATATTTCTGGTCTGCGTCGTTCGCAGCGGCAAACGACCACTTCACACCTGTGGGGAAGCCGGCTCCGCCGCGTCCGCGAAGCCCGGAATCCTTGATTATCTGAATTACTTCAGACGGCTTATATTCGGTAAGACATTTGCCGAGTGCTGAGTAGCCGTCAAGCGCTATGTATTCGTCGATATTTTCGGGATTTATAACGCCGCAGTTTTTCAAAGCGACACGGTGCTGTTTTTTATAAAAGTTAGTGTCGTTAAGTGATTTTGCGCCGTCCTCGGTAACGGTTTCCTGATAAAGCAGACGGGTTACTATACGACCCTTTAACAGATGCTCCGAAACGATTTCGGGAACATCATCAACCTTTACCTGTGAGTAAAAGCTTCCCTCAGGATAAACTATCATAATAGGACCTAGAGCGCAAAGACCGAAGCATCCCGTTCTGATGACCTTGACTTCCTTGTCCAGGTCGTTTGCCTTGATTTCCTTTTCAAGCGTGTCGATTATTTCCTGACTGCCCGAGGAAGTACATCCGGTACCCCCGCAGACAAGCACGTGTGCACGATACATTTATAAACCTCCCTTATTTCGCGTGAGCGCCGATTGTGTATTCGGTAACTACATTTCCGTTGACAATATGATCGTTCACGACCTTCGCGACCTTTTCAGGGGTCATTTTAACATAGGTTGTCTTTTCGCCGTCCGAGTCAAACACTTCGACAACCGGCTCGTACTGGCAGATGCCTATGCAGCCCGTCTGGGAAACGGTGACGTGGCTGAGATTCCTTTTTGATATTTCATCGGTAAACGCGGTGAGCACAGGGCGTGCGCCCGCGGCTATTCCGCATGTAGCCATTCCTACTACTACTCTGATTTCATGATCTTCTTTTCCGCGCATTTCAACGCTGTTTTTTACTCTGTCGCGGATTGCCTGTAATTCGGCCAAGCTTTTCATAAAAGCACCACCTTAATTATTATTGATTGATTGCTGATTTTCGTTGATATAGTCTTTGATAAAGGTTAAAACCTCGGGTGAGTTTATCGCTACTGAGTCAAGCACCTGCTTAAATTCACGTGTGTCCATCGTAAATTCCCGTTCACCGATTTTGCTTGTGTAAACAAAATCCACCTGAGGATTAACGCTCACCAGGGATATGATTGTTTCAGTCATATTTCCCAGAGGGAGCATATCTATGTGATCGGCGTGGTAAACGGCGGTGACAACGGTACCTTTCCCGACTGCTGATGTGATTTTAAAATCACCGCCGGTCATCTCGGCGGTCATCTTAAAAAAAGGAACTCCCAGACCGACCTTGCGCGTCGTCCTGGTTGTGTAAAACGGATCGGTTACGTTTTTAACCTGCTGCTCAGTCATTCCGCAGCCGTCGTCGCGTATTTCACACGTCAGTATGCTTTTATCAGAACTGTACGCCACTGTTATGTAAACTACCGACGCGTTTGCTTTGATGGAATTTTGAGCGATATCGAGAATATTAAGAGAAATTTCCTGCATATCGGCAATTATTCGTATTTAGCGAGTATATCCGCTATGTCGTCGACGACCAGTCTGCCGTAAACATCGTCGTTTACCGTCATAACCGGGGCGAGTCCGCATGCGCCGATACAGCGGCAGGCTTCTAAAGAAAACTTGCCGTCGGGAGTACATTCGCCGCTTTTTATGCCCAGAGTCTGGGAAAGATTTTCAAAAATATCGCCGGACCCTTTAACATAGCACGCGGTGCCGAGACAGACAGAAATTTTGTATTTGCCTTTGGGGTTGAGTGAAAACTGCGAATAAAAGGTCGCGACGCCGTAAATCTCAGCCGATGGTATGCCGAGGTTTTCAGCGATAATGTCGATTACCTCCTCGGGGAGATAGCCGTAAACCTCCTGAGCCTGCTGGAGCACCGGCATCAGCGCGCCTTTTTGACCTTTGTGCGCGTTGATGATATCCATCAATTGTGCTTCCTGCTCTTTTGTGCCGTTAAAGGGAATAGAGCAAATTTTGTTTGCCATAGAATTATAACCTCCTGTATTCTGATGCGTCGGGCGTATCATAATAATCCATTCACCGAACCGAATAACTGAGGAGCCAAAGCTCCCGCGGCGAGGTTGCCTCGTCGCAGCCGATGAAAAGCTTGCTTAACATCGGACTTTGCTCCGAGTAAATAATACGCAGCATTACGCAATAAAATAATTATAACATTTTTCGACCGTACTTACTATGAATCTAATAGTATAATTTCGAAGTATGAATTTGTACAAAATACACAAAATGCACTTAATACGTGTTTATATTATTGCTAAAATCTAAAAAGTTCTATATAATTTTAACATAAGCTTAAATACAATCGGCATTAGGAGGATTTATATGACTATAAATGATATCCGCAGTTTGCTTGACTGCAAGGTCGTCTGCAATGATAATCTGCTGAACAGCGAAATTCACACTGCCTGCGGTTCGGATATGATGAGCGACGTTCTTGCGTTTGTAAAGGATCAGTCGGTTTTGCTCACAGGGCTTGTAAATTCGCAGGTTATCAGAACAGCTGATATGATGGATATGCTCTGCATAGTTTTTGTAAGAGGCAAGGAGCCGGATCAGGCTATGATTGATTTGGCTGCGGAACGCGGTATTGTTTTGATGACGACCAACCACCGGATGTTTACCGCCTGCGGAGTACTGTGGGAAAACGGGCTGAGAGGGGGCAATTAACACCATGGACAATCAGCTTGTATTAAACTACGATGTAGACGGCGAGGACTTCACCTGTGCAGGAGAAGCTTCGGCGGCGGTTAAAAAAACGCTGAAAAAAATGGGGATGAACCCCGATGTTATCAGACGGGTTGTAATCGCGCTGTACGAGGGTGAAATCAATATGGTGATTCATGCGGACGGCGGTACAATCAGGGTGAGTATAGATTCTAAGCATATTGACATGCTGCTGACCGACAAGGGCAAGGGCATTGAGAATATTGAGCTTGCCATGCAGGAAGGTTATTCAACTGCGCCGGACGAAATCCGTTCGCTCGGATTCGGGGCGGGAATGGGTCTGCCAAATATGAAAAAATATACCGATTCGATGGATATAAAAAGCACGGTGGGGGTAGGAACTACCGTACATATGGTTGTTAACGTAGATTAACGGGAGAGAAACGGACATGGGAGAATTTTTCCATTCGGTAACACTTGACGAAAGCAAATGCAAGGGCTGTATAAACTGCATTAAACGTTGCCCTACGGAAGCTATCAGGGTTCAGAATAAAAAAGCCAAAATTATTAAAGAGCGCTGTATCGACTGCGGTGAATGTATAAGAATCTGCCCTCATCACGCAAAAAAGCCGATTTTTGACCATCTCAACGATGTGCTTGAAAAATATGAATACACGGTGGCGCTCCCCGCGCCGTCGCTGTATGCGCAGTTTAACAATCTTAACGACATCGACATTATTCTTAACGCGCTCAGGCTGATGGGATTCGACGATGTTTTTGAAGTATCTGCGGCGGCGGAGATAGTTTCCGACGCAACACGAAGATATTTGCAGCGCGACGATATAATCAAGCCTGTTTTAAGCTCGGCATGTCCTGCGGTCACGCGGCTTATCAGGGTGCGGTTTCCGAGCCTTGTGGAAAATGTTCTGCCGTTTAATTCTCCTGCGGAGGTTGCGGCACGGATGGCTAAAAAACGCGCGGAAAAAGCTACGGGACTGCCCAAAGAAAAAATCGGCGCAATATTTATTTCCCCGTGCGCCGCAAAAATGACGGCGTCAAAAATGCCGCTGGGAATATCCGAAAGCGAAATTTCGAGCGTTGTTGCGATAAGCGAGGTTTATCCGCGCATTTTAAAATACATGAAGCAGGTTAAAAAGCCTCAGGAAATATCGGAATCCGGCAAAATCGGGGTTTCGTGGGCGAGCAGCTCGGGCGAAGCGTCGGCGCTTTTGCGCGAAAGCTATCTTGCGGCGGACGGTATAGAGAACGTAATACGTGTGCTTGAGGATTTGGAGGACGAAAAATTAGGACACCTTGATTTTATCGAACTCAACGCTTGCAGCGCGGGGTGCGTCGGCGGGGTGTCGACTGTGGAAAATCCGTACATAGCAAAAACCAAGCTGAAAATGCTGAGAAAATATCTTCCCGTGTCGGTCACTCATGTCGACGAAATCCCGAGCGAGGTCGACTGGGATACTAAGCTTCAGTACGAGCCCGTTTTGAATCTTGACAGCGACGTTTCGAAGGCGCTGGAGAAAATGAGCCGCATGGAGGAAATCGAACGCTCTTTGCCCGGGCTTGACTGCGGCTCGTGCGGCGCGCCGTCGTGCAAGGCGCTTGCGGAGGACGTTGTAAGGGGCTTTGCAAGCGTGGACGACTGCGTTTTCAAATTCAAGGAGAACATATCGAATCTAATCGACGGATTAGGCGAAATAAAACAGCATATACCCGATTCGTTTACCATCGAAAAAAAGCAGTGAGCGCGCATTGATTAGTGAAAGGAGCAAAAAATGACAGTTAAAGAGCTTGCCGAAAAATTAGAGCTGAAAATTATATCGGGCGGCGCGGGACTTAACAGAACGCCGGACAGTATCTACTGCTGCGACCTTTTGAGCATAGTTATGGGCCGTGCGCCTAAAGACAGCGCATGGATTACCGTTATGGCAAATTCAAACACAGTCGCGGTAGCCGTTTTGGCGGACGTTGCGTGCGTTATACTATCGGAGGGCGTAACATTTAACGAGGACACTGTGCAAAAGGCAGAGGAAGAGGATGTCTGTGTGCTGGCGTCCGAGCTTGCTACCTTTGAAATCGCCCGCAGGCTCGACGAACTTTTAAAGTCATGAAGCTATTTTACGATCTGCACATTCACTCCTGTCTTTCGCCCTGCGGGGACAACGATATGACCCCGAACAACATAGTGAATATGGCGAAGCTTTTGGGGCTGGATGTCATTGCCGTGAGCGACCACAACTGCGCGCTGAATCTGCCCGCGGTACAAAAGGTCGCGCGGAAAAACGATATGCTGGTTATTCCGGCAATAGAGCTTAATACAGCGGAGGAAGTGCATGTTTTGACGCTGTTTTATTCGTTTGAGCAGGCGCTGAATTTTTCTGATTACATCTACGGTCACCTGCCGGATATTGAAAACAAACCCGAAATTTTCGGAGAACAGCTCATTCTCGATGAAAACGACGAAGCGACGGGAACAGTAGATAAGCTTCTGATAAATGCGCTCGATTTGGGGCTGGACGCGTTGTGCGGGCAAATCGGCAGCTATGGCGGAGTGATGATACCCGCTCATATAAACAAAAGCGCTTATTCGCTGATTTCAAATCTCGGTTTTATTCCGCCGGAATACGGCTTTAAATGCGTTGAAGTCAATTCGCCGGATTTTAAAACTGATTTTGAGGGGAATATAATCTCCGATTCGGACGCGCATTATCTTGAGCATATAAACGAAAGAGTAAATTATCTTGAGGCAGGGGATAAAACAATCGAATCGGTTATCAACAGCATTATAGGGAAAAACAAATAAAGCCCAGCATATGCCGGACTTTTTCGACAAGCTGAGCCAATATTTGCATTACGCGAATATTGGCTTCGTTGTTTAAACAGGGAAAAAGAAAAGGCAAATTTTGTGTGTTTCGCCGCTTATAGGCTTGGAAACGGTCGGATGGGCGTCCTTCCATTTATATTTTGCCAGCTTCTTCAGATTCATGGCAGCAAACTTTAGCTTCACAAAATTTGTCACCCGTGTGAAGCCTCGGTACTGCGTGTATCTCATACCATGATTTTCTTTCGCACCCGTAAATACACGTTCGATTTTTTGTCTCTTCTTGTACAATTCGCAGTACTCTTCCGTATTCCGGATATCTTCCGCCTTATTTACATATTCCTGCCAGAATTCCCGGTACCCCTCTCGGTTTGTTATTGAATAGTTTAAAACCTTGTATTCCGGGCAGAGTACACAGCCGCAAAATTCATCGTATACATACTTGTACCATTCATGTCTGCCTTTTTTGTCTGCGACCGTTTGTATTTGGTACATTACCAATTTGAGATGATTCATTCGTTCGAACGATACAACGGTATTGTTGGCCGAATTATTGTTCCGATGATACTACGTGATGCTGCAAACGAAGCATTACCGCTGATAAGCTTATCCGAATACTTGTGTCATAATAAGAATGAATATTTTGACTTGCTAAGAACAACACAATACAGCGGTGGATATATTCGGTGGATTAAGTTCTTTGTAAACTCTATCGGACAAACTGCACGACGATCTGCAGAACTACTAGTTCAATATGAACGAATTGTTGCTGAAGATGAGCGATTCCTGAAAAATACAGGAATCTTATCTGGGAGTGTTTGTACAGTATATGAATACTTTAAACAT
The DNA here is from genome assembly GCA_964536085.1 of uncultured Oscillospiraceae bacterium. Taxonomy (GTDB): domain Bacteria; phylum Bacillota; class Clostridia; order Oscillospirales; family Ruminococcaceae; genus CAZHWR01. The sequence goes on along the minus strand of CAZHWR010000023.1, from coordinate 2,566 downwards.
TTTACATCGATAAATATTTATAATGCAGTCAACGAAACAGGACTTTCTTCAACTCAATTTTAAAAGTTTTCTCTTTTCTTCAAAAACAGGGAATTGTTGTGCAGACTAACTCTAATGTGAGAAATCGTATATGGTAATATGAGTTGATTATTTACAATCTTGTAACAGATAAACCTATCAAATAAACATCAAAGGAGATAATATATGTATATAGATAAACTTTATTATCAGAATGTTGGACCCATAAGTGAATTGAATATTCAATTTCGAAAGAACACAAATGGAGTTCCAGTTCCCCTTGTAATTGTAGGAAAAAACGGAAGCGGAAAATCGATTTTGTTATCAAATATTGTTGATGCGTTTTATGAATTAGCTGATAAGGCATACGACAATGCGACTGAATCTAATGGTAATGGTCACCAATATTATAAGGAAATTGCACCGACGCATATAAGAATGGGTCAAACACATATGATTGCACATATCTGTTTCCAACAGTCAGATAAGAATATAGAATATATTTTTAAATCAGGTAAACTGGCGTTTGATGAATATGTGAAATCAAGAGAAATTGCTACCAGCTCAGAGCTCAATTGGGGTGAAGAAAGCAATTATAAAAAAATTACTGCAGCGGTAAAAGATGTAAGTGATATTTTTGAAAAAGAAGTAGTTTGCTTTTTTGGTCCTAACAGATATATGAAACCTTCTTGGATGGGTAGTAAATATTTTGAATCTAATGACATCGCTACATATTCATTACATCCACGATACGCAAAACAATTAAATACCCCCATAACCGCAGTTAATATTTCTGAATTAACCCTACAATGGTTGTTCGATGTGATTACCGACTCAAGAGCTGATTTAGTAAAAGTTAATAACGAGGGCAATTATAATATTTCTTACCCTGCCGTCAGAGATTTGGATTTGCTGTCAATTTCAAGAGCAAATTCTGAAAAAATAATGTCAGAGATTTTGTGTGAGAATGTCATCTTTAGAATGGGGAATCGATCTTTGGGAAAACGCAGATTTTCCATCCAACGGAAAGAAGACAACACCATATTAGCTCCTTCCCTTGACGCTTTATCCACAGGACAACTATCTTTGTTTAATCTGTTTGCAACGATTGTCCGCTATGCTGATACAGACGATATCAATTTAAGCCATCAACTTAATGATATTAAAGGTGTGATAGTCATTGATGAGATTGAACTACATCTGCACACGCAGTTACAGAGAGAAATTCTACCTAAATTAATTGCACTATTTCCCAATGTTCAATTTGTCATTACATCACATTCTCCATTGTTTTTGCTTGGAATGAAAGAACAATTTGGCGATGATGGGTTTGATGTTGTAGAAATGCCATCAGGAAATAAAATCTCGGTGGAACAGTTTTCAGAATTTGAAAATGCTTATCAGTATTTTACAGAAACGGAAAGATACAGACAAGAAATTAGGAACGCTATTGATGCAAAGAAAGATATACCTTTAATTATTACTGAGGGCTCAACGGATTGGAAACATATGAGGGCAGCATTCACACATCTTACTAAGGATTCGCGGTGTTCTGAATGGCTCCCAGATTTAGATTTTGAGTTTTTAGAATATGAGCCTAAAAATAGCCCAGTGGAGAACTGCTATAAATTAGAAATGAGCGGCTCTCAACTAAAAACAATGTGTGAACAGTACTGTTTAGTGCAGCAACCCCGAAAAATGATTTTTATTGCAGATGCTGACTTGAAAGATGTGCGAAAGGCATTGGGTCGGGAGAATATGTCATACAAATCATGGGGTAATAATGTCTATTCTTTAATCCTTCCCGTACCGGAACATAGAAAAGCTACTCCGGAAATATGTATTGAACACTACTATTCTGATAATGATATTAGAACCATGCTAGAGATTAATGGGGTGAAACGTCGATTATATATGGGGCATGAATTTGATGGCGACGGATTATCCCGTGATAAGACGATGTTTTGTAATGAAAGAAATAGCTGTGGAGATAATAAAATATGTATTATTGATGGACATGAAAAAAGTCCGCGTGTATATCGTATTGATGATGAAGACAAAGTGAATGTTGCACTCTCAAAAATGAAGTTTGCAGAGTTAGTTATGGAAGGAACTGTTCCATTTGATCAAATGGATTTTTCGAGCTTTATTTCCTTGTTTGAAACAATAAAGGAGATTCTTGCGGAATAAGTTCCATTTAACAAACATAATAAATGCTGTAAAAACGACATAAGCAAAAGAAATCCTAGACTATCAAATCAATTGGTAGTTTGGGATTTCTTTTTGCCTGAAATATATTTTTGCACGGTTGCAATATTGATGCCTACTGTGCTAACATAGTATCCTGTTGACCAAAAGTTTCTATTCCCAAACTTGTATTTCAAATTTGCATGTCTCTCAAAAATCATCATCGCACTCTTTCCTTTGAGATATCCCATAAATGCTGAGATACTCGTTTTAGGTGGAATACTTACCAAGAGATGTATATGATCTGGCATCATATGTCCTTCAATGATTTCTACGCCTTTCCATTTACATAAATCTCGGA
>CAZHWR010000022.1:0-30769 GCA_964536085.1 uncultured Oscillospiraceae bacterium | reverse complement strand
CGGGCGTAGTGGTCGAGGCGGGCTTGGATACGGTGACTGTGCAGACCGCCGTTATTTCGGGGTTGCTGACGCTTGCCGCGGTTATAGTGGCTGAACCCGCACCAACCGCGGTCACGTTGCCGTTTGCATCAACAGCGGCGACAGCTTCGTTGCCAGAGAAAAATACAATGGATTTATCCGTGGCGTTGTCGGGCGAAACGGTTGCGGAAAGAGCCGTCGTACCGCCGACTGTAAGGGACAGCGAATTTTTATCAAGTGTAATTTTCGTAACGGGTACAGATTGTACCGTTACTGTGCAGACCGCGGTTATTTCGGGATTGTTGTACGAAGCCGCGGTTATAGTGGCTGAACCCGCGCCTATCGCGGTCACGTTGCCGTTTTCATCGACCGCAGCGACGGCTTCGTCACTTGTGGACCAAACAACGTCGGTATTAACAGCGTCGTTCGGCAAAACCTCCGCCGACAGCGCCGCGTTTTCGCCTGCAAACAGCTCAAGCTCAGATTTACTTATGCTTACAGTCTCCGGCGTTGTAAGCTCGGCTTCTTCGGTCAGGAGCAGATGCAGGTAATCAAGGTCGGCGTTTCCGCCCGAATCGGCGGAGCGGGTGACAGTCACCTTGTTTATTCCTGCTGCCAGCGTTATATACGCTCCCTCGCGCGTTGCAGACGCCGCCGCGAACGCGGGGCTGGTTTTTCTGTTATCTGAATTTACCCGGAAGCGGAGCTTTACGGTCTCGCTTGAGTTTACCGAAACGTCAACATAGCAATTGCCGCTTGTTACCGACGGACAGCTTCCCATAAGATTTAATTGATATACTCCCGAAACAGGTACTTTTACGTTAAATGTCACAAGGCTGTCTGTTCCGACGTCGGTAACATATTTTCCGCCTGAACGCTGAGCCTGTGAGGCGGTTTTTGCATTTGTAAGCCCGGCGGTTTCGGCTTCATACTTGACCGAAACTGCGTTTTCAGTACCCGAAGGCTGATCAAGATACGAGCTTTCGCTTGCGGGATTGCCTAAAACGGGGAAATCGTTTTCATCAAACTCAAATTTGACTACCCTTGCGCTTCTGTCCTCCCAGCCGCCGCCTGCGGAGTAAAACGCATGATAAACAAAATAATATTCCGATTCGTCAGGCGAGGTTGTAACGCATGCATGCCCGGTTGAATAGGTGGAGTCAGAGGGAGCAAGCGACTGCGTGAACAAGGGACCGCCCGATTTTTCCCAGCTTGCCGGGTCGAGCAAATCATCGGAGGAATCCGCGGTGAGCGCACCGATGCAGTACCAGTCGGTCCAAGAGCCGTTTGCGGAATAAAGAACATGAACTTTATCGCCGTGCTTTACAATCTGGGGACCTTCGTTGACTAACACTCCCGTCTGACCCTTTTGCTCCCAGTTTGTGTCAGGCGCGCTGATAAGGACGCGGCTTCCCTTTAGGGTATAAGGGTTGAGCATTTCGGCGATGTAAAGATTCTGCTGACCGTCTACATTGCCCTCCCAGCCGGACCAGATGAAGTAATTTCTGCCGTTTACGTCCTGTAACACCGTACCGTCTATAGCCCATTTGTCCTGCTCGGAAACGACCTCCCATTCGCCGTTTGCTTCGTTATACGCGGTGGGAGCCAGTTTACCCATCATCTCGTACTGCGCCTGAGCGTTGTCAGGGTCGGTGCTTTTAATGCAGTACATTCTGTGGTTTGCGTTGTTGCCGTCATCCGCGGCGAAATAGATATACCATTCGCCGTTGATATTATGTATCTCCGGCGCCCAAACTTCTTTTGAGTACATTCCGCTTGACGGGGCAGTCCAAACGGTTATGCGCGGAGCGGTGCCGATGTCGGCAAGGCGTTTTGATTTTGAAACGCATATGCCGCCGTCTGAACGGACGTAGTAATAGTATCCGTCGTAATAGGTTATATACGGGTCGGGGGAACCGTTTTGAATCAAAAGGTTTGCCATGTCGTCGACGGTCTTTATAACTGCGGTAACGGTTTCGCCGTTTGACGCGATACCTGAAATCTCGCTTGAGCCCTCATATGCGTATTGAGTCGGGTCAACGCTGTCCCACGAGACGGTCAGGGTGGCTTCTCCGCCGTTTGCGGTTATCTTGCTCGGCAGCGAGGGCTTTGTGCCCACGGTGGTTTCAATTTCAGCAATGTCGTCCGCAATCAATTCACCCGGTTCAATAACGGTGACGTCGAACGATTTGACCTTTGTTATATCGCCTCTTTTAAGCGTCGCGGTAAGCGTGACCTTGCCTGTGTTTCCCGCGAGCTTGCCCGCTTTGGTCATGACGCTTTCATCGGACGATTCCCAACTGACCGTTGCGCCCGACGGCGCGACCGCTGTTTTTGAAGGCAGAGAGAGGTTTTGCTGAACATAGCTTAAAGAGGAAAGCGAGTTGTAATTTGCAAGCTCCAGGCTGTCGACCGCGCTTTGCATAATGCTTTCGGTGCCCATGGCGTAGTCGGACGCTATTTGATCTGCGGTCAAAACGCCTTCGTAAATTTTGAATTCGTCGATATAGCCGTAATAATCTGCGTCAACAGAGAACATTGACCGCCCGATAAAGGCGTTGGCGATATCGCCGAAGTCGGCGGTATTCAGGGAACCCACGGCTGTCTGCCCGACCTGAACTCCGTTTTCGTACAGCGTTATATTGCCGTTTTGCGAATACGTGACAACGACCTGCTTCCATGAGCCGGTGGTAAATGTCTGCGAGGAGGTTGCGCGCGCCTTATCAAAATCTGTGATCCCGTCTTTTATCTCACATGCAAATCTGGTTCCGTCTGTCGGAGCCATAAGCGTAAGGTAATAGTCGGTTCCGTTTCCGATATCCCAAACTCTCGACCATGACGTTGAGCGCATGGGACGCGTCCAAACAGATATGGTCAGGCTTTCGCTGTCGCCGAAAATATCGCTCGGCATGTGAACATAGCCGCCCTTTAAAAGCAATGACTGACCGTATACCGCGTCGTCCGACAGCTCCGACGTTCCGTATATGGCACCGTTTCTGCCGTTACCGGAAAGATCATCCGCGTTTTTTTCGGTTCCGTCAAAAGAGTAATAAACCCTCAGCTCGGAAAGCGGCGAATCCGCTGATGCAAGCGAGACCGGAACTATGCCCGCCGTTAAGGCGCAGCTTAAAAGCCCCGCCAACAGTTTTTTTAACATCGATTATACTCTCCTTTTTGTTTATTTGCATATTGCATATTATTTCAATTATATAATACCACTTTTTTGTTCAAACGGCAAGTGCTTAATCCGATGGAATAGTTTGCATTTTTGAACATGCTTCATTGGCAATATTTTCTGCAAAACGATTGGCTTTCCGGCATAGAAATAATTATGGCGTCATATACATATTGTCCAAAATTCAATAATTACATGTTGGTAAAAAGTATTACAATTTATTACATTTATCGACTTTGTATTGTTTTTTTTTGATATGGGTGATATTATAAAATGGACGAAACTATATGATTGGCACATATAGTCAAAATCGTGGGAGAAAGTTTTTGGTGAATCTTATGCGGTCTGTTTTTAGGGGGCGGCTTAAAAAATGTCAAATCTGAAATCAAAAATCCCGATTGCAGTAATTTTTCTGCTTGTCGCTGCGGCGGTGATAACGACCTCGGTCGTTGTTGTAAACGCAGTACGAAAATCCACCGCTGCGTCAAGCGTGCTGACCGAGTATGATGTTGTGTTGTCCGTGGGAAATGCAGATGAACCGGAACAGCATGAGATATCCCGTCAAATAACGGAAAAAACCGCTCAGCAGATTGTGAGTCTTGGGTTGAGCGCTGCTGTTTTGGAGGACGGTCAGGAAGAAAAGCCGGGGCGTATATACATACAGATCGTTTGCAGTTATGATGACGACGAGTTTTCTTCAGGAATCGGCGCGCAGTATCAAAGCGGGGCAAAGCAGCTTGCAAATCTGCTTTTGAGCGCTACTGCCGAATCGGCTCAGGCAAATAATCGGGGAGTTCAAAAGGCTGATATCGGGCTGCAAACAGTTCCTTACTGCGAGCTCACAGTCGGCTTTTTCTCCAATCAGCAGGAACGGGAATTGCTTAAAAGCTCGGATTACCAAATAAAGCTGGCCAAGGGCATTGCGGCCGGCGTGCAGGAATATTTTAACGGCGAGGAACAGGATGTGCAAAGCGCCGTAAAACAGGATGTTCAAAGCGTCGAAGAACAAACCGCAGACGAGCCGGACACCGCTGTCGGCAGTAAGCCGTTCGCTCAGAGCTCGCGGGGTGAATCGGTAGAATCGTCGAAATCATCAGAATCGTCGGAGGAAGCAAAAAACAGCAAAAAGAAAACGATGTATTTGACGTTTGACGACGGTCCGTCGCCGAAATACACCGAAAAGATTCTGAAAATATTAAAAAGGAACGGCATTAAAGCGACCTTTTTCCTAATCGGAAGCAATGCTGAAAAATATCCGGATATTGTTAAAAAAATCGCCGCAGATGGGCACACGATAGGCGTTCACTGTTACAATCACGATTACAAAAAGATATACAAATCCACCAAGGCGTACACATCAGACTTTGCCAAGGCGCAAAATGTAATCAGGGATATAACGGGAACAGCACCCAATATTTTCCGTTTTCCGGGAGGCAGTGTGAACAACTACAATAAAGAGACCCGCAAGGACATTATCAGCACCATGCTGAAAAACGGAAATGTGTATTTTGACTGGAACGCAATGTTCGGAGACGCGGGCGACACTAATACGGTCAGCGGAGTGTTGTCATATGCGATAAACACCGCATCGGACTCTAAAAAGGAAATTGTTATGCTCGCGCACGACGCCGGTGCAGCCGGAAACACATACAAGGCGCTTCAAAAGGTGATCGACCATTATAAGCGCGATTATAGCTTCAAGGCGTTAGAATACGATACTAATCCGGTGCGCTTTTAGATACAAGCATTTAAGAAGCAAGAATCGGGAATATCATTTGTTTTAAACAGTATGTTCTAACCTTGCGCTCTCGCTTTTGACAGCACGGTTTTTAAAAATACAGCATTTTTGAATTGGCAAATCTTGCTTCTTGCATCTGTTAAGGAAGGAAGGCAAAAACAATGGGAATAACACATTACTGTAAAGTATGCGGAAAACAGCTCGCGGAATTTGAGTCAGAATGTTCGAGATGCTCTGCTCCCACGGGGCTTGATCCCGCAGAGCAAAGGCGCGATCCGCCGCCAATACCGACGGTAAGAGCCGAAGAGACCGAACCTGCCGCGGTGCCCGAGGTACATGCCGGGGACGAAGGCTCTGAGAAAGCCATAGCCGTTTCGGACGGCGAAAGCAAGTGGCAAAAGCGTGGACATGCTCTGTTGTGGGTGCTTGTTGTGATGGTTGTTTTGCTTGCAGCGGCGGCGTCCGCGGTGTTTATTGCCTTTAACGGCTCGGTCTCATTTGATGATATCATAAGTCTTTTCGGAAGATAATAAAAAATAATAAACCTCCTGTAAAGCGGGAGGTGCAGCGTATATTTTGATAAAAGCAGTCTTGCTGTTATTGCGGACTGCTTTTTTGCGTGCTTGATATTTTGTCCGTTTTAGGCGGTTTTTGGGGTTATATGTATAAACCTGCTGTCGGTAAAATCAGAAAAGCGTCTGTCTTAATGCATAAATGTTAACACTATATTAACATTTATGCGTGCGTGTTTTGATACAATTGTAACCGAATTGTAATTTATTCAGGAGGAACAATATGGCGGTAACATCATTTTTATTTCTGTGTTTTGTTGCTGTGGCATTTTTGTTTTATTATCTGCTGCCGAAAAAATGCCAATGGGTGATATTGCTTTTGGCGAGCATAGCGTTTTATTTTTATGCCATGCAAAGCGATCCGATGTGGATGCTTTTCATTGCGGTTGCAGCTGTTATATCATACCTTACCGCTTTGTGGACGGGATCTTACCACAAAAAACAAAAGGCGGAGCTTTCCGATAAAACGATGGACAGAGCCGTTAAAAAGGAAATTAAGGCGAAGTTCCAGAAAAAACGCCGCGGTGCTTTGGCTGTCGGTGTGCTTTCGGTACTTGCAATGCTCGTGTTCTTGAAATATGTGAATTTTTTTATAGGCAACATCAACTCAGCCGTAAGCTTGTTCGGCGGAAGCTTTTCGATGGAAAAGCTCGATTTGGTGACCGTTTTCGGCGTTTCGTTTTACAGCTTTATGATCCTCGGTTATCTTATCGATGTTTACCGCGGTAAATATGAGCCTCAGAAAAATTTCTTTAAATATCTTTTGTTTGTATGCTATTTCCCGCACATAACACAAGGTCCGATTTCCAGATACAACGATCTGGCGCCTCAGCTTTACGCCGAGCGTAAGTTCGAATATAAAAACTTAAAATACGGCATGCAGCTTATGATTTGGGGCTTTTTCAAAAAGCTTGTAATAGCGGACAGGATTGCTGTTTTTATCGATCAGGTTTATGGCTCTTACAAAGAGCATCACGGACTTTTGCTCGCAATTGCCGCGTGTATGTATTCCATTCAGATATACTGCGATTTTTCGGGATATGTGGATATTGTTTCGGGTGCGTCTGAAATATTCGGAATCAAGCTTGCAAAGAACTTCTTGCGACCGAACTTTGCGAAAACCGTGCCGGAATTTTGGCGCAGATGGCATATCACGCTTGCCGAGTGGTTCAGAGAGTATCTTTTTTATCCGATTTCGGTTTCAAAATTCAGTCTGTGGCTGAATAAGACCTCCAGAAAATTCTTCGGAAACACCGCGGGCAGAATAATCGCCTCTTGTTTTCCTGTTTTGGTCGTGTGGTTTACCACCGGCTTTTGGCACGGAGCGTCATGGAAATTTGCCGCATGGGGATTGTATCAGGGCGTTTTGATAATGCTGGGTATAATATTCGGCAACCTTATCGTCAAACTCAAAAAGCGCCTGCATATAAAAACCGATTGCTTCAGCTTCAGGCTGTTTCAAATGGCGCGCACATTCCTTTTGTGCATGGTTGGACGTGTGTTCTTCAGAGCTGCGAGCCTGACCTCGGCGCTGAGCATAATTAAAAGGATATTCACATCTGTCGGTACAGGTGAAGTATTGAACGGAAGGATATTCACCTATGGGCTTGACGCGCAGAATTTTGCGGTTGCGATGGCGGGAATATTCATTTTGCTGATTGTGGGGATTTTACAGGAGAAATTCAGTATACGCGAAAAGCTGGAAGAGCAGAATCTCATTTTCAGATGGATCATCTATTTAGGCGCGCTGTTTGCGGTTATAATATTCGGCCATTACGGTCCCGGATTTACGCAGGCGGAATTTATATATGAAAGATTTTAAATCAGGTCAGTCTGTGTAAAATTATTATAGGAAAGGGAAAATGCACTTATGAAGTTAAAGGACGTCGTAAGCTCAATATGTTTTGTTGCGGTGTTTTTAATTATGTTCACGTTTGTGACTTATGCTGTGCGCCCGGTGGATAAAACCAAATCCAAGCCGACTATGGCCGGATTTTATGCAGAGCCTAAAAACACTCTTGACATCGTTGCAGTCGGCTCCTCGAGCACATACAGATACGTTTGCTCCCCAGAGCTTTACAAAAACTACGGTTACACCTGCTACACGCTGGGAATAGCGTCGATGCGCGGAAATCTTTTCAAATACTTTATTGAAGAGGTTAAAAAAACGCAGGATCCCGATTTGTATCTTATTGACTTAAGGTGGTTTGTAAAATATCAGGAAGCGCCGCCTGTAACCGCGAACGCTTTGGGAAGATACAGAATGTCTACAGACAATATGAAGCTTTCCTTAAACCGGTTTAAGGCTGTATGGAACACACTTCCTGCGGGAGTAGAGGATAAGCTTTCGTATTTTATTGACATTATAAAGTATCACGACAACTGGCAGACGCTGGATTATGACAACCTGCTTTACAATAAAGAATCCGCGCTCAAGGGCTTCAGGGATTCGCCCAATCACACGTCGCTGGATTACACCGATTATTCCAAGATTACGGCGACTAAAGAGCTTTCGGACTTTTCAAAACCGCTGCTTACAGATTTGCTGGATTATTGCAGGGACGAAAACTTAAACGTGCTGTTTACTTTTTCGCCTTATCTTGTTACCAAGGACAACATCATGCTCCAGAATACTATTGAAGAAATAGTCAAGGGCTATGGATTTAATATACTCAACACGAATAAGCACATCAAAGAAATGAACATTGATTATACGACTGATTTTTATAATTCTTTGCACACTAACGTTTTAGGCGCGGTCAAATACACAAATTATCTCGGTGAGTACATCGGCAAAAACTACACGATAAACACCGAACACTCCGAAGAAGTTACCGAGTCATGGAATAAAACTGCGGAGTACTGGGAAACCCGCAAAAAGAGCGACGTTGAAAAAATCTGGGCAAAAATCAACGGCACAAACGAGGAATAGTTTTAAAATTCAGGAGGCTGTTTTAACTTGAAACGCTTATTTATAACACTTCAAGTGGCAGCGATTGTTTTGACGTCTTTGTTCTTTACGTCATGCGGAAATGACAGCGCCCAGTCCGCGGTGAGCGATGCGGCTTCGGTCGTATCCGAAGCCGAAGTGGCCGCGGAGGAGGTCTCGTCGGAGGCGTCGTCTGCCGAAGCACAGTCTGAGGCTGAAGCCAATTCGTCCCTCGAATCGTCGGCAAATTCTCAGTCAAGCAGTGTGTTGTCGGCTGCGGGTACTGTATCTGCGGCTAAAAAAAGCTCCGGCAGTTCAAGCTCGGGTACAACGACAGTCACAAAGAGCAAACTCAACATCATGGCGATCGGCTCATCAAATATATACAGGTATTTTGTTCCCGCGGTGCTGTACGACAAATACGGCGTTTACTCGCAGGTGGTCGCGGACGCAAGCACCTCGGGCAAAATGATAAAATACTATATCGCCGAAGCCGAAAAGCGGTACGACCCCGATATGTATGTGGTAGAACTGCGCTGGTTTATCAAAAAACAGGTTCAGCCAATAAGAAACAAGCGGAATCTAAATAACGCTTACCGTGATGTTATTAAAATCAAAACTTCGTCTATAAGAACTTCTGCGGCGGTGGAGATGCTCAATATAGGGCTTACCGGTGATAATGTTTTGTCGGCGGCGGAGCTTAAACAGAGCAACCCAAAATGGTTTGATACTTCTAATTCTACAGGACTTTTTGATTCAAGCGACAAACTGGGCGGTTACAGGATCGCGGCGGGTTATAAAAAGCTTGCTACCTCCGACAATTCAGGAGTCACCGCCAAAAAGGCGTTTTCCGAAGCTACCGAGGCTGATTTGCGCGCGCTTTTGGAGTACTGCCAAACGAATAAACTGAACGTTCTTTTCACCATTTCGCCCTATGTAACGACCGAGGACGACATGATGCTGCACAACCAGGCGGCAAGTATAGTTAAAAACTACGGATACAAGCTTTTTGACGCAAATAAGAAGCTCGACGCGATAGGAATAGATTACTCTACGGATTTTTACAACAAATGGCACACGAACGCCTACGGCGCGAGAAAATACACCGAGTATCTCGGCGAGTATATAAATTCCAATTTTAAGCTCAAAATCTCGCTTACGTCAAAACAAAAGCAGAGTCTGGACGAGGGATTGGAGTATTACAACGAGCGGTATGCCGCCGCGCTTGCAAAATTGAAAAAAAGTGGAAATAAGCAGGCGGAGTGAATTGGTTTTAAACCCTGTTTAAGGTTTGCGCTTATAATAAACAACAGAGTAATATTAGGATCAGAGGGTGATTATTATGAAGGCAAAATCCATACCGGAGGTCATTGCGCGGCATGCGCAGAGCAGACCGGACGTTTTGTGCGCGGCAGACGTCAAAAACGAGATGACGTACAGGCAGATGTGGCGGCTTGTTTGGGGGATAAAGGAGCTTTTAGTAAAAAAAGGCGTTAAAGCGGGCGAGATGGTCGTCGTCAAAAATTCACAGAACGCTTATCAGATCGCTGTGGAAGCGGCAATACAGCTTATCGGCGCTGTGTTTGTTCCTGTTGAGAAGGTGAGCGCGGACGACCGCTTTTGCGACATCATCAAAAAAACCGAGGCGAAGCTGTTTATAGCGGACAAGCCCGCCGATTTTAAAAAATACGGCGTAACGGTGGACTATCTTGCGGCGGAAGAACTTACAGGGCTGTTTGACGAGTCTGCGCCCGCGGCGGAGCAGGTCGAATTTCCGAATGAAGACAGCCTTTCGACCATACTGTTCACAACGGGCACCACGGGCGACTCAAAGGGCATTGAACTTACACATAAAAATGATATCGCAGTCGCCGAAAATGTTAAGTTCGGCGTTGAGATGAAGGAAAACAACGTTGAACTTGTTCCGATGCCGCTGAATCACTCGTTTGCGCTCAGAAGAACCTACGGTTCGCTGTTAAACGGTTCGACCACGTGTTTTATGGACGGTATCGTGTTTATAAAACGCTTCTATACGTTTTTGGATAAATACGGCGTAACGTCTCTCGCGATTGCTCCTGCGGCGCTTGCGATAATATTCAAGCTGTCGGAAGACAGAATCGGAGAGTACGCAAACCAAATCGATTACGTCCAGCTCGGAAGCGCGCCGCTGCCCGAGTCTGATAAACAAAGACTTTGCCGATTACTTCCGAACAGCAGGCTTTATAACTTCTACGGCTCGACCGAGTCGGGCTGCTCCTGCATTTTGGATTTCAACACCGATGTTGTGCGCAAGCACTGCATCGGCAAGCCCACGGTCAATTCGGTGTTTAAGGTTATCGACGATAACGGCAATGTGATTGAGTCTTCAAAGGACAACACAGGTCTTTTGATATCCGGCGGATTAATGAACACCGCCGCTTACTATAAGGCTCCCGAGGCGACTGCCAGGACAATCAAGAACGGTTTTATATATTCGACGGATATCGGATATATCGACGACGAGGGTTATATTTACATGCTCGGCAGGAAGGACGACGTTATCAACTCCGGCGGAAACAAAATCTCGCCGTCTGAAGTCGAGGAAGCGGCAATGCTTTTCGGCGACATTCAGGAGTGCGCTTGTGCGGGGGTTCCCGACCCGCTTTTAACACAGGTTCCGAAGCTGTTTTGCGTTATGAAAGACGGCGCTTCGTTTGACGAAGAAAAGCTGTACAAGCATTTAACGCAAACGCTTGAAGGATATAAGGTTCCGAAGTCCATCGTACAGCTAGATGCTCTTCCGAGGACCTATAACGGCAAAATCAATCGCAAAGAGTTGAAAAACATGTAGAAAAGGAGGTCTGTAAAATGGAAGAATTTATCGGTGTTCTGAAAAGGGCGATGCCTAATGTTGACTTTGAGAATGAAAAAAATCTTGTCGATGACGGAATTTTGGATTCGCTCAGCGTTGTTGCGATAATTTCCGAGCTTGCAGAGGAATACGACGTTGATATTCCCCCCGAGGAAATCGATCCCGATAACTTCAATTCCGCTGAAGCGATGAAGGCTTTGGTAGACAGACTGCTCGACGAATAGGATGATATGTCGTCGGGGCGTTGATTGGTATCAGCCAGTCGTCGGCAAAAAACACGGCGAGGTGAAAATTTTTCACCTCGCCGTGTTTTGCTTTATGTTTAAAACATAGTGGAGGGTCAAAATGCCGCGCGCCGTTTTAAACGTTACAATAAATATATCGCGTTGGGCTCGGCGATACGGATTTTATATTTTGAATTTATTCCGTCAGAATATTTTTCGGTGATTGAAAGGTTTGGAAGCGAATATATTTTAAATATGCGGCGGCGAATGCTCGCGCTTCATCGCTGCAAATATTGTTTTGGAGTAGTTTTCATGTATACGCTTTCGGATGAATTTTATCTTTCGCCGCCGAGCGCGCAGTCAACGGCGGATGCACTTTTGAAATTAAGAAACAGCTGCCCGATGGTAAGGGTGTTCAGCATCGGCAAAAGTCTGCTGGCGCGCCAGATAACCGCGGCGGCTGTCGGAAATGTGCGCCAGAATCATGCAGTACTTTTCGCGGCGGGCTTTCACGGACAGGAATGGCTGACAACGTTGCTTTTGATACGTTTTTTGGATGAGCTTTCACAGCATATAAACGATTCAAATGATTTTTTCGGTGTGTGTGTTAAAAAAGCGCTTTCACAAAGCGGACTTGTGGTGGTCCCGCTGGTCAATCCCGACGGGGTTGAAATAGCCGTAAACGGTGCGCAGGCGGCGGGAAAATATTCGGAAAACGTTGAAAAAATGCTTGCAAAATTCGGCGGGAAGTGGCAGGCTAACGCCGCGGGAATAGACATTAACCACAATTTCAACGCAGGCTTTTCCAAGCTCAAAAAAATCGAGCGCGAAAACGGTATAGATTCACCGCGCCCCGGAAAATACGGCGGCGAGCGCGCGCATTCCGAGCCGGAAACGAGAGCGCTCGTCAAGCTGTGCAGCTCGTTTTGGTTTAAAAGGGCGTTTGCATTCCATTCGCAGGGCGAGGAAATCTTTTACAGCTACGGCGAGCACACTCCCGCGCAGTCGCTGCTTTTGTGCAGGATGCTATGCGCACTCTGCGGATATAGCCCCGCTGTGGCGGATGGTACGGCGGCGCACGGAGGCTTTAAGGACTATTTTATCAACTTTTATCATCGCCCCGGCTTCACAGTCGAAATCGGCAAAGGGGAAAATCCCCTGCCGATAGAGGATTTGGAGCCGATTTACTCGCGGCTTTGCGAAATGATGCTCACCGCTGTAATAGTATAAAGCGGCGTGCGATAGTTTTCAGGAGAGGACTGGTTTAGCTATGATATTGAAGATAAATGTCAAGCTGATAGCTGTAATCTGCGCAGCGGCGGTGGCGGCTGCGTCGCTTGGGACGCTGAAGATCGTTTTTGCGGCTGAAAAACCAAGGGGCGAAGGGGTATATCTGCCCGTTTTGATGTATCATCATGTTTTAAAGGCGGGGAACTCGCAGGGGAAATACACCGTTTCGCCCGATGAATTGAAAAGTGATATTGAGTATATGCAAAGCAAGGGCTACGAGACAGTTTTTGTGTCCGATCTTATCGATTATGTTTATAACGGCGAAAAGCTCCCCGAAAAGCCTATGATGATAACCTTCGACGACGGCTACGAAACCATGCTCGCGTATGTTCTGCCGATATTGAGGGAGCTTAACGCTAAGGCGGTTATGTCGATAGTCGGGGCTTACACGGATTTTTATTCGTCGTCCGATTTAACCAAAAGCCTTTCGTACAGCAATCTCAATTGGGACGAGGTGAGCGCTCTTTCTGCAAGCGGGCTTGTAGAGATCCAAAATCACTCGTACGATATGCACGAGCAAAAAGGGGAGCGGCACGGCTGTAAAATGGCGGCGGGTGAGTCGGTCGAACAGTATGTTCAGGCTATGCAGGACGACATAATGCTCAATCAGGAGAAGATAAAAAGCGCGACGGGGAATTATCCCGAATGCTTTACATATCCCTACGGTTATTATAACGACACCGCTGAAAAGACGATAAAAGAGCTCGGATTCAAAGCGAGTCTCTCGTGCGCCGAGGGAGTTAGCTTTATCGAAAAGGGCAATCCGGAGTCGCTGTACAGAATCAAGCGATACAACCGGCCGCACGGAGCATCTACGGCACTTTTGGATAAGATTATCAAAAAAGCGCAGGGATGAAAAATCAGAATTACAGTATGCAAAATCCGCTCCCTTATTTAAAGGGAGCGGATTTTTATCCGATTGAGCCGTTTTACGGCATTTCTTTTTGTCGTCTTGTAAGCTCAAGCCCTTGCTCAATAAACGGCAGAGGACTTTTTACAAGCCGCGAGGCGTACCGCGTGCCGGGGCTGTAGACCCGCTCAAACACGCGCGACAAAACGCCGAGCGCACGTTCGTTGCCGAGCCTTGAAAAGAATGCGGTCATGTCGTTCGCGAATTTTATGCTCGCCGAGCGCAGGCTGACGCGCCTTTTGCCAAGCTGTAAAAACGCGCCGTCAGGGTCGAATTTCGCCGCGGACATACGGTTATGCTCTGCGATGCTTTGCCGTCTGAGATTAAAATCATAATCGGGAAGCGAAAGCATATAAATCATAAAAAGCTGTAAAAACTCCATGTCGTCCTTTGCAAAGCCGCAGGGGGAAAACGGGTTTAAATCGAACACCCGAAGCTCTAAAAAATCAATGCCGCTTTTTAAAAGCGCGGTCGTTGAGTGACCGCTTTTCGCCTTTATCCTCACGGGCGAGTAAAGCTCGCTTATGTGCATGAGCCTGCCCGCGCAGACATGCTTTCGTATCATGCTGACATAGCTTTCGCACGAGGAAAGGTCGAGCGGGAAAAGCTGTTTGTTTTTGTAGCCGTGCGGCGAATTGCGCATAGACGCATAGCCGCAGAATTTTCCGCCGAAGCGGTTTATTCCGTTAAAAAACGAACCGTCGCAAACGGGAGAGGCGGCGGTGAGATATACCAAAAACCATACGCTGTCGAAGCAGTTTTTTGCAACGCGCAGATATAGACTGTCCTTGAAACGCCGGAAATCCATGCCGTGTGAGTCATTGCGGTACAGCTTTTCAATAAGCTTGTCGGAATAGGAAAAATTAAAATGTATTCCCGAGTAAAGCATGACTCTGCGCCCGTATTTCTCTGCAAGGCGTTCTCTGAACTCGGTCTCTTCGGGGTCGTCTGTAAATTGGGCTATCGGAATCTTGTCTTCGCTTTTAAAAAGAGGCGGATTTGAAAGGCACCACAGAAGCTCGCCGTTTTCACTGATTTTGCGTGCGGTTTTTTCGTGAAGCGAATAAAGAGACTCATAAAGCTCCTCGGGCGAATGGCACACGGGCGTGGCTATCTCCGTCTGCGGCTCGGCAAAGTCCATTTTTATATTTTTGTCGCCTTCAAACGGATGCGGCGTTTCGGCGATATATCCGTCTTTGGTTATGCGCAGGCTTTCTTTTTCGAGCCCCATATTTGAGCTATATATATCGGGATTGG
This sequence comes from uncultured Oscillospiraceae bacterium, assembly GCA_964536085.1. Lineage (GTDB taxonomy): Bacteria > Bacillota > Clostridia > Oscillospirales > Ruminococcaceae > CAZHWR01. The sequence goes on along the minus strand of CAZHWR010000022.1, from coordinate 15,805 downwards.
AAAAATCAATCATATTTCGGCGGGTTCTCCTTTTTGGGCAGTTTGTTTATATTTTGTCCGTTTTAAATTATATTGCTTTTTACACTGTAATGCAAGCCGCCCTTAATCCGGGTTTTCTCCATATTCGGGGCAAGCCTGATGGCATAATAAATAAAATTTTCAGGTGGGATTTATTAATTATACCATTGAAAATTGATATATAAAAATGGTATTATAAAAAAACGGTATTATAAACATAAGAACAATTTCTGAAAACGGAGGAAATATAATGGCGAACAATCAGGAGCTTTATCAAAAAGCACAGGCTATCACAAAAGAGGTGCAAAAGGTGATCGTCGGCAAAGACGAGATAATTGTCAAGCTGCTTACGGCGGTGCTCTCCAAAGGGCACATCCTGCTGGACGATATTCCCGGAGTCGGTAAAACAACTATGGCTTTGGCTTTTTCAAAGGCAATGAATCTTGAATACAGCCGCTTGCAGTTCACACCGGACGTTTTACCTACCGACGTGACGGGCTTTTCGATGTACAACAAGGAAACAGACTCGTTTTCATATAAACCGGGCGCCGCGATATGCAATCTGTTTTTGGCGGACGAGATAAACAGAACCTCTTCAAAAACCCAGTCGGCGCTTTTGGAGGTAATGGAGGAAGGCAAGGTAACGGTAGACGGCGTAACGAGGGAAATGCCCCAGCCGTATGTTGTTATCGCAACGCAGAATCCTGTGGGCTCGGTCGGAACGCAGATGCTGCCCGAATCCCAGCTCGACCGTTTTATGGTCCGCCTTTCGATGGGCTATCCCGACGTTGACAGCGAGGTGCTTATTTTAAAGGGCAAGAGCAAGGGCAACACGCTTGACGATGTTAAACAGGTCGCAAGCGCGCAGGATATTATCGATATGCAGCGCGCCGCCGAGAATGCTGAGATGACCGATGAAATATACGAATATATAGCGGCGCTTACAGTCGCGACGAGAAGCCATCAATTGCTGGAGCTCGGAGTAAGCCCGCGCGGAAGTTTAGCGACCTCGCGCCTTGCCAGGGCATATGCGTTTATGCAGGGAAGGGATTACGTTGTCCCGGACGACGTTCAGGCGGTGTTCTGCGACGCTGTTGAGCACAGGGTGCTTTTGAGCCCAAAGGCGAGGGTCAACGGTATGACGGCTCACGATGTTCTGCTCGAAATCATAAAATCAGTGGATATGCCTAAAATTGCATAATGCGGCAGGAATTAGGAGATATTGATGCTTAAGAATAAATTGGCATATGCGGCACTTATAATCGTCGCGGCGATATTTTTCATCATGTATGTCGATTCGCTGTCGATGATGCTGCTTATATTTGTTGTGCTTTTGCCGGTAATAACCTTTTTTCTCGGACTTGTTTCAAAGCTGCGCACAGACATTATCGTTGAAGCGGAGCCATTGGTTATCACAATGAGAGGGCACACGCATATCCTTATCACGGCGGACAACAGATCTATCGTCACCGCGTCAAGGGTGCAGATGCGCATCAAATATACGAACAGCTTCGATAAAGTAACACACGAGGAAACCGTCGTGTTCCCTGTCAGCGCGAAAAGCCGCCAGGATTTTAAAATCGATTTGTTCTCCGCTCACTGCGGAATCATAAATGTAGACGTGCAGACTGCGGATTTTTACGACTTTTTAAAAGTGTGGCATTATAAGAAAAAGCTTTCACGGAAGTTTGAAATTACCGTTATTCCCGAATCAAAGCCAATAGACGCTACCATAAATTTAAACACGAACGTTTCGTTCGAGTCCGATCGGTTTTCCAAAGACAAGCCGGGGGACGATCCTTCGGAGGTATTTAAAATCAGGGATTACCGGGGCGGTGATAAATTAAACCGTATACACTGGAAATTAAGCTCCAAGGTCGACGGGCTGCTTGTTAAGGAATACAGTCTCCCGGTCGATTATTCTATAATACTTCTGCTTGAAATATCCAACGCCGGAAAGACTCCGCTGCTCAAATATGTCGACGGGGTTATCGAAACCGCGGCGTCTGTATCAAAGCTGCTGCTCGAACACGAGGTATGCCATGTTATCTGTTGGGCGGACGGTGAATCCGGCCGTTTTTGCGAGCAGGAAATAACCTCCGAGGAAGAGCTTTATGAGGCGATCGGCATGATGATCCAAACGGAAATCTGTCAAAACGAAGCTGCGTCGCTCGACTCGTTTCGCAACTGCACGCGCATTTCGCGGTGCTCGCATCTTATATATGTAACCTCGGGCGACGCTCATAACGCCGCCGGAAGCTTCGGGGAATATCTTTTTGACGTTACAATCGCTCACATTTCTGACGACGATCCTTATGCGGATAAGGTCGGGAATGTAAACATCGTTCCCGTTGTGCCCGACAGTGTTGAACAGTCGCTTGCTAAAATTGTTTTGTAAAGGCGGTGCGGTATGAATTTTTTATCACAAAATAAAAGCCGCCCGGCAGACGATATAAGAATATCAAAAATCATAAATAAAAACAGCGGCAAAGGGAACGTGCTGCTGTCGGTAATACTGAGCTTTGTCATTGTTGCCGTAACGCTTATCGGAACGGTTTTCACCTTTACCACGATGTTTAACGTCAAGGCAAGCTCATCGGTCGTGCTGACGGTATGCATTTTGTTTGCTCTTTTGTTTACGGTGGTGTGCAAGGCGCCTAAAAGCATAAAGTTTGTTTATCCTGCTGGCGCGGTGATTTTTGCGGGACTGGCGGCAGTTTTTGCCGGTGATGTTGCAAACGGCGTCAGGTTGATTTACGCTGATGTGTTATCCGGCATTAATGACGCAATGTTTTGGGAACTGCCAATACAGCAGTATGTGTGGAATCCTTCGTATACCGCCTCCGAAACGCTGGTGATTTCTTTGCTTGCCGTATTGCTTGCGGCGCTTATAGCGCTGTTTTTGGCGTATAGGGTGAGCATTATCGGCACACTGCTCTCCACGTTTCCTTTCTTTTTGATTGGAACTGCTTTCGGCGTTGTTCCCGGTCATCTGCCGGCGGCAATGCTTATATCAGGATGGGCGGCTTGTCTGGTCATGCGGCTTTCCGGGGTAAGACCTGAAAAGCGCAAAAAAGCCGGACAGTTTGCTTCCCGCAGGCAAAGGCATACTTTTTCAAAGTCTGCGTCGGCGGCTGTGCCGCTTGGCGTGGGCGTTGTTACGATTGCGATATCGCTCGTTCTGCTTGTGGCGTCATCGATGTATCTTGACTCAAATTCAATGAGGTCGGGCAATATAAATTCGCTCAGACTGACCATTTCCGAGCAGGTACAGCGGATTATGAAGGTTACTTTCAGCGGTACAAGCTCAAACAGTCTCTCAAACGGCGACCTTGCCACGCTTGGAAACAGAAATATTAAAAATAAGCCGTATTTAAACGTCACTGTGCCGAAATTTAAAAGCGGCGGCACCCAATACATAAAGGGCTTTGTCGGAACGATTTACACGGGAAATTCCTGGAAGGACGCTTCTGATTATCAGGATTATTCCGTTATGTTCAGCAATTTTTCGACCGGCGGTATCTTTCCCCAGAATTTTGACGGTGCGGTTTTATCTTCAATTGCCAAAACAGACGGCAATTTGGGAGCCAGCTATGCAGACGTGAGCATTTCTGTGCTGAGGGGCACGTCAAATTATGCGTATACATTTTACAATTCGCTTTTTCCGAGCGGGTATCAGTATAATTATGATACAACGGTGTCGTCGCCCGGCAGTTCGTATTCATACGGGGTGTTTACAAAAAACGTTACGAGAGAGGAATATTTAAAATCCTCTATGCTTTCTGATTCCGGCTTTAACACCCTGCGCGAGATGTATTCGAATTTTGTTTATCACGAGTATCTTCTTATGCCTGCAAGCGGGCTTGATTCGTTTAAGGCGCTTTATCAGACCAAGAAAAAGCCGGCTGACATTTACTCGTACGGCGAGTTTGTTCACTCGGAGCTTGAAGCGGATAAACACTACGATTTGGAGTCGGAAAGGATGCCTATCGGAAAAGACTTTGTTGAGTTTTTCATGTTCACGCAGAAAAAGGGTTATTGCGTCCACTTCGCAACTGCGGCAACAATGATGTTCCGCGCTGCGGGAATACCCGCGAGATATGTTGAGGGATACGTTTTGCGGGAAAGCGACTACGCAAACGCCACGCAGAACGCAGACGGCAGCTATCAAATCACGTTAACAGACGCTCAGGCTCATGCATGGGTTGAAATTTGGGACGACGATTTGGGATGGGTCGTTTACGATGCGACTCCGGGCTATTATGATAAGGCGGATCAAACCGATGAAATCGGCGCTTCCGATACCGATGATGACGGGGACGACTCCGATGAGACAACCGAAGAGGGAGGAAAAGACGATGAGGAAGAAAACCTCGAAATCGACGATCCCGAAAGCGACAACACTGTATATATCCCGGAAGGCTCTAAGGAGTATATAGCGTTTAAAGACTTTTTGAAGGTTTGGTGCGGATGGGCTGTTGCACTGTCGGCTGTATTCCTGATTGGCGCGCTTCTTGCGGTAAGGCGCAGCCTCGCTGTTAAATCGAGGGAAAAGGCGTTCTCTCAAAATGATAAGACCGAGGTCGCAAAGGCGGCGTACAGATATTTGACCAGGATATTATTCTATGAACTGATCGAGAATAAAGAAAACATCCCATATATGAAATACGCCGAGATCATGGCGGAAAGCTCAAAGCATCTGGACAAAAAAGACACAAAAACAGCAATGGAGATATTCTTAAAATCGAGATTCAGTCAAACCGAATTGACTGACTATGAAGCGAAATTTATCGTCGAGTTTGTAGAAAAATATGCAAAATCCGTTTACACGGCGGCAACGCCTGTCGGCAGATGGATATTCGCTACGGTAAGGGCGCTTTATTAAGAAGAGTTTAAGCGTTTCCATTGTGGAAATTACAATAAAATTTATTTTAATTTTGTGCGCTTAAACAATTTTGCTGAAATACTGTTGAAAATATACTTTATATATGGCAAAATAAAACTAAGAATAATATGAAAAGGAGATGCCATTATGAAAAAACGTATTTTTGCCGCAGTGCTTTCGGCGGTATGCGCCGTAACCAGTCTGTCGCTCACGGCGCTTGCGGATGAAATTCCCGAGTTCGGTGACGGACTGCTTGCAACATATTACCAGGTTTACGGTCCAAAAGCCAACCACGGCTATGTTTATGGCGCAATTGTAGAAGAAGCTACCGGCTACGGAGATGATTACAACAACGCGCCCGGCGGAACTCCCGAGGAGAAAAATTTGCTGTTTGACGCAAGTATAGCCGATATGATTTCAAGCAGCGCCGTAACCAATGTTACTACATCTATGAGCTTCGTAGACAATATTAACAACTGGCAGTCGTTTGTTGATGAAAACGGGGCGACATATAACGATACTCTTGTTGCATATAAGGGTAAAGTGACGGTTGAACAAGCCGGTACATATTCGTTCGACGGTAAAATTGATAACGGTATGGCTATAATAATCGACGGTGAAAAAGCGTTTGAATTTTGGGGCAACCGTTCTTGGGCGGATGCCGATTACATCACCGGTTCGGAGATTGAGCTGACAGCCGGCGAGCACGATATCGAGGTTTATTATATCAAATACGGCGGTGGTCAGACGGCGGATATCCGCGCTGCTATAGACGGCGCCGCCGCTGAGTCGGTGGATTCGCTGTTTACCTTTGAGCTTGAGGCTACGGTATATAACGTTATCGGTTTCAGCACTGACTACAGCAAGCTAAATAACGTTATTCCTTTGGGCGGCGGCTCACAGTCTACTGTTTTTGAAAATAATCAGTACTATGACGACAGCATTGACGATGTTATGGCTTTGGTGGACAGGGTTGGATATGCTGTTGCGGAAGATTTCAACATAGTAAGCGCTGATTTCCGCAGCACCGTGGAAAGCCTCGGCGGCACCGGCAACGACGCTATTATTGTTGAGTTTACCGGTACTGTCACTCCCGCGGAAAGCGGCAACTATCAGTTTGGTCTTGCGGCGGTTGACAACGGCGTGGTAATTGAAATTGACGGTCAAAGAGTCTGCGAGTACTGGTCCGGAGCCACATGGTATGATAATAACTCTGCCGGAACAATTTACGAGGACGATAAATCAATTGAACTTGAGGCGGGTAAATCCTACCCCATTAAGGTAACCTATCTTGAGCTGGACGGCGGCGAGGTTCTTACTGTTATGGCGAAGAAAGACGGCGAAGAGGAAACCACTCTTGCCGACGCGGGTCTTGCGTTTGAATATGAATATACCAAGCTTTCCTCCGACACGGGTATCGCTTCCTTAACGGTTGACGGCGTTGCCGCGACTATCAGCGGAACAGATATTACTGTCGAGGTTGCAAAGGCTGATACGCATACGGTTAAGGTAGTAACAGCAAACGCCAACGCAAAATATGAATACAATCCGGAAACAGGCAAGATTACAGTTACTGCCGAAGACGGTACTCAAGCGGTCTATACTCTTACAATCACCGAGAAAGCCACAAATGGCACAGGCGGCTCAACCACTACTCCTACGGTTACAAACGGCGTAGCTAAATTAAACGGCAAGACAGTGCTTTATGTTAACGGCAAGCTCGTAACGGGAACAAAGATTGTAACCGTATCGGGCAAGACATACGCTGTAGTAGGCGGCTATGTTAAGACAGGCAAAATGCAGGTCGTTAAGATAGGAAGCAAATCCTATATAGTAAACAAGTCGGGAATAGTACAAAAAGGCACGAAGAACAAGCTTGTAAAAGTCGGAACAAAATCGTATATCGTCAATAAGTCCGGCGTTGTACAAAAAGGCGCAAAGAACAAGCTCGTTAAGGTCGGCAAGAAAAAATATGTTGTCAACAAGAAGGGCGTAGTTCAGAAGAACAAGAAGTCGATAAAGGTCGGCAAGAAGACCTATAAGACGAACAAAAAGGGCGTAGCGACGCTGAAGAAAAAATAACGCTTAAATAGAGCAAAAACGGCGCGGATTATTCCGCGCCGTTTATTTATATATTCCATTTGTCCCCGCTGGCCTTTCAGACGGGACATCGGCAAATAGGTTATATGCATATTATGTAAACACAATATATTGTGTTGTAAAACAAAAAAAGACAAAAAAAGCACAACATATTTTGACTAATATTTTTGATTTATACGGCAAAAAAAATAAATAGCTTTATACAAGTTTGAGTATTTTGAGCAATTCGCCAAATCTTGAGTACGGTGGTTGACAGTGGTAGACTAAATTAGTATAATTTAATTCGCAATAGGTGAAATCAGCGCGAATTTGCATAGAATAACTTTGTGTTCGCAACGCCATTTTAAGACAGGAACTAAAACAGCGCGGACAGCAGTTTCAAAATAATTTTCCGAGGAGATGAACAGCGCAATGGAAAAAGAATGGAATGGATTTTTGCAGGGAGTCTGGACAAAGGAAATCAACGTAAGAGACTTTATTCAAAAGAACTACACGCCTTATGACGGCGATGATGAATTTTTGGCAGGTCCCACAGACAGCACCAAAAAGCTTTGGGACAACGTTACGGAGCTTTTTAAAAAAGAGCGCGAAGCGGGCGGCGTATTGGATATGGATACCAAGACTATATCGACAATAACCTCGCATTCTGCCGGATATATTGAAAAAGAGCTTGAGACTATAGTCGGACTTCAGACAGATAAACCGCTCAAGCGTTCGCTTCAGCCGTACGGCGGAATCAGAATGGCGGTAAAAGCGTGTAAAGAAAACGGATATGAGGTCGATAAAGACATTGTCGAGTTTTTCACAACTCACCGCAAAACGCATAACGCCGGCGTGTTCGACGCTTACACTCCCGAAATGCGCGCCTGCCGTTCGAGCCATATCATCACCGGTCTGCCCGACGCTTATGGTCGCGGAAGAATCATCGGAGATTACAGGCGCGTTGCACTTTACGGTCTTGACCGACTTATTCAGGACAAAAAGGAGCAAAAGGACTCCACCAGAGTTATAATGTATTCGGACGTTATCCGCGAGCGCGAGGAGCTTTCGGAACAGATAAGAGCGCTTGAGGAGTTAAAACAGCTCGGTGAGATTTACGGATACGACATTTCACGCCCTGCTGCGGACACTAAAGAAGCCATCCAGTGGCTTTATTTCGGATACCTCGCCGCGGTCAAAGAGCAGAACGGTGCGGCGATGAGCCTTGGACGCACTTCGACGTTTATCGACATTTACGCCGAGCGCGACCTGAAAGAGGGCAGATACACCGAAGAACAGATTCAGGAATTTGTCGATCACTTTATAATGAAGCTCAGACTTGTCAAGTTCGCAAGAACGCCGGAATACAATGAACTGTTTTCGGGCGACCCCCAGTGGGTAACCGAGTCGATAGGCGGCGTGGGAATCGACGGTCGCCACATGGTCACAAAGATGTCGTTCAGATATCTGCACACGCTCAAAAATCTCGGTACCTCTCCCGAACCGAATCTCACCGTACTCTGGAGCACAAAGCTGCCCGACAACTTCAAGCGGTTCTGCGCGAAAACGTCAATAGAATCCTCGTCCATCCAGTATGAAAACGACGATTTGATGCGCGTTACTCACGGTGACGATTACGCTATCGCGTGCTGTGTTTCATCGATGAGAATCGGCAAGGAAATGCAGTTCTTCGGCGCGAGGGCAAACCTTGCAAAATGCTTACTGTACGCGATAAACGGCGGCGTGGACGAGATAACCAAAAAGCAGGTGGGTCCGAAATACCGCCCGATAACGTCGGAGTATCTCGATTACGACGAGGTTATGGACAAATATAACGACATGATGCAGTGGCTCGCAAGAGTATATGTCAACGCGCTCAACATCATCCACTATATGCACGACAAATACTGCTATGAAAAGCTTCAGATGGCTCTGCACGACAAAAAGGTAACCCGCTGGTTTGCAACGGGAGTCGCCGGCCTTTCGGTTGTTGCCGACTCGCTTTCCGCGATTAAATACGCGAAGGTTAAGGCTATAAGGGACGAGGACGGAGTAGTTGTTGATTACGAAATCGAGGGCGACTTCCCGAAATACGGCAACGACGATGACCGCGTTGACAAAATTGCGTGCGACATTGTAAACACGTTTATGAAATATGTCAAGTCTAATCACACATACCGCGGCGGTATCCCCACAACTTCGATTCTCACAATCACATCCAACGTTGTTTACGGCAAAAACACAGGCTCCACGCCTGACGGACGCAAAAAGGGCGAGGCGTTTGCACCCGGCGCTAACCCGATGCACAAGCGCGACACCAACGGAGCGGTTTCGTCGCTCGCGTCGGTTGCGAAGCTTCCGTTCTCCGCGGCGCAGGACGGTATTTCAAACACGTTCTCGATTGTTCCCGACGCTTTGGGCAAGAACGACAGAGTGTTTGCGGGCGATCTTGATATCGACCTCGATCTCGACATAGACGAAATACAGGAATAACAGCTATGGAAAACAAAGAAAAAATCGACGAGCTTGTTGCTAAAATTGATGAATTTATGCTTTCGGGCGGCGGTAGAATGACGATTGAATCAGACGGCAGCGAGTCAGGCGAAATAATCGAGGTTAAGCCCGATTCTGACGAAGAGTGCAAGAACATGGCGTGCAGTACACCTACCCTGCACGAAGGGCTTGACCGCGATGAAAACAAATAAAACAAACTATTAATAAATCAAATCATGAAAGGAACGATAGTAATGAAAGCAAATGCACAACAGGTAGATAATCTTGTAAACATGCTCGATGGCTACGCCGCAAAGGGCGGTCACCATCTTAACGTAAACGTTTTCACCAAGGAAACTCTTTTGGACGCTCAGGCTCATCCCGAAAAATATCCTCAGCTGACGGTAAGGGTTTCGGGATACGCGGTTAATTTCATCAAGCTCACAAAAGAGCAGCAGGACGAGGTTATCGCGAGAACCTTCCACACAAAGATATAAACAGGCGATGATATAATCCGAAAAGATGCGCGGCGGTTACGCCGCGTATTTTTCTCCTTATTTAGGTTAAGTCTTGAGAGAGGTGCGTAAAAATGCTGCGTGGAAAAATACATTCGATTGAAAGCTTTGGCACGGTCGATGGTCCCGGAATAAGGTTGGTAGTGTTTTTCAGGGGATGTCCGCTGCGCTGCCTTTACTGCCATAATCCCGACACCTGGGATATGAAAGGCGCTGATGAATACACTGCGGACGATATAATTGCGGAGTACAAGCGCTCCGAGGAGTTTTACAAGGGCGGAGGAATAACCGCGACGGGGGGCGAGCCGCTCGTTCAGATTGATTTTCTCACTGAGCTTTTCAAAAAGGCAAAGGAGCAGGGAATCCACACATGCCTGGACACTTCGGGCGCAACGTTCAATAAGGAAAATACCGCGAAATTTAACGAGCTCATAAAATACACTGATTTGGTCATGCTGGACATAAAGCATATCGACGGTGCCGAACACAAAAAGCTTACGGGAATGACGAATGAAAATATACTTGATTTTGCGCGGTATCTGTCGGACAACGGCATAACCGTTTGGATTAGGCATGTCGTTGTCCCGGGAATAACCGACAAGCCAGAGTATTTCGTGCGGCTCGGCGAATTTATGGCGGGGATTAAAACGGTGAAAGCGCTCGACGTTTTGCCGTATCATACAATGGGCGAGGCAAAGTACCGCGAGTTGGGAATCGACTATCCGCTTAAAGGCATCCCGCCGCTTGGCGAATCAGAGGCGATAAAGGCTAGGAATATTATTTTAAAAGCATATAAGGCGGGCAAAGCCCGCAATAAAACCGCGCAGTGAAATCGCTGCGCAGTTTTTCATTTGTACGCAGTTAAGATATCGACAAAAGATTACAATTTGGTAAAAATTTCACTTAATGTAATTATTCGACAAAAATCCCCTTTACTTTATTTTAATAATCTGTATCATAAAACCATAAGTAGCTTCTTAAATAAATTTAAAAGGACTGGGAAAAATGAAAAAGAGAGTAATTTCGTTATTAGTCTGTATAAGCCTGATGTTTGCCGAAACGATTCAGGCGAGCGCATCGACAAAAACAATCATTATAGATAACGACGCTCTTGCTTCCAGCGGAACAACAAATCCCGAGGACGATGGCGGCGGAATAAAGTTCTGTTGCAGCAATATGGATTATGTTGTCGGTCCTAATCATTATAACGAGGATGCAAGAAGAACACAAAAATCACAAACAGGCTCCTATGATTGGAAACGTAGTTTTCCATCGGGGACAAGTAAAATAAAGCTGTCCGCATACTTATGGGATCCTTTATTTACAGACCCAAAGGCAAGTTATGATATTGGTTCAGATGTTCTTAACTATGTGAGTTTTGTAACCATTAATCAAAATACAGCCCAGGTGGATGAAATGTAATTGGCACAAAGACAGACATATACTATCTCTGGAAGCACCGTGTTTTTATGCGGAACTGGAAAAAGTGGAAAAAGAACCGGCGCAGACGCCGTAAAAGTGGTATGTACTTATTAAAGGAGGAGTAATTATGAAGAAAGTTACGGTTAAAGCTTTATCATTGATTTCTGTTGCAGCGTTGGCAACTGTTTCAATCTCAAGCGTTGCAGCGGCAAAACCCGAAGAAAAGCAAACATCCAAGCTTGAACAAGCAGTTGGAAATATAAATTCGACTGAAAAAATCGGCTTAATTTCAGGAAGCACATTTTCAGCTTCTTGTGTAGATATGAAAAATGTTCAAGATGAATTTGAATATGATGGATATACCAAATCCGATTTGCGCGATATTTCCGGGATGCAGAATATGTCCCTGCCGCGTTCTATTAATTCGGACAAAGCTAAAGAATATATTTATGACCGCATGCTCAATACGATGGACTTTTATCAGTCTCTCGAGGGAAGCTATATATCCACAACGAGTACGATTAGAAGAGCTTGAAACCACATCGTTTAAAGCAAACCAAGCGATACAAGCATCTGCATTTTCCGCCGATTGGTACGATTCGGCATATTAAAATAAATATATAAAACAAGCGGCAAGTCAATTCTGCCGCTTGTTTTTTTGTTCGTGGATTTACTGCGGGCTTTGCCTCTATGCTCGGTTTTCAGTATAACCTGTTTATACAAACGCGGGCATTAATTTAATAATTGTCCACTTTTTCAGCTCGCGAATTTAGAGCGGGCTTTGGTCCGTATGCATAGATGTTGGTCTCCCATGCGGGGACGTAGCTGTGATGTCGAAGATACAATTTGTATTCCGGGTTTAGACGGTAAATAAGCTGCGGGAGAGTGAACAAATCGCGGTTTCGGTGATACGCCGAAACCGCAAGGTGCGGCGAGAATTTACGTATTGTGGCTTCAGCGCCCAAAAGCGCCTGTTCCTCCGCTCCCTCAACGTCCGCCTTGATGAACGTCACACCGCAGTCGGGGATATCGGAGCTTCCGAATACTGTGCAGTCAGAGAAATTTTTTTCGCCGAGCAGACCGTCCACCGAAACCGAAGCGACGGTTTGCCCGCCGGCGTGCTTAACAGCCGAGCCGCGCGATGCGCCTCCCGAAAACGGAAGCAGAGCTTCACCGCTCCAGACAGGGGCGTTGACTGCGAAGATGTTCGGGACGTCTGCAAGATTCCTGCACAGCTTTTTAAAATTTTTGCGGTCGGGCTCGACAGCGATAATTTTATTCGCACTATGCGCTTCGGACAAAAATTCCAAAACGGTGTCGCCGTTGTACGCGCCGAGGTCGATGTAAAACTCGTCTCTGCGCGGCTTGATGATTTCGAACATATCCGCCTGCGGAGTTTCGCACCGCCGCAGGCAGTCGATTTTACCGCTTAGCTTAAACTCGAGCACCGATTCAAAAACGGTCCTTGATTGCTCGTCGCAAAACAGGGCATAAGCCTGTTCAAGTTCGCCAAGGTGCGCTCGGGCGTAATCGCCGGTAAAAAGGTCGTGTTCGGATTCGGGAATCAGAGGAACGTCGGGCGCGTACAGCTCGTACATGCCGTTGAGTGAATAAAAGCGCTGTAAAACCTCCGGGCGCGACGAGCCGAAGCCGAGCAGAATTATAAAATCGCTGTAGTTCTGCTCGATATAAGATAATCCGCGGACGGTATATCCGCAGAACTCCTGCGAGCGCACAAAGCCGTCGCTTGCGAAAATCTCGGATATTTTAACGCCGTACTGCGCGCAGGCATTTAAAATCTTCTGTGCGCCGTCGCCCATGCCGTACAGCATCACGGGCTTTTTTGCGGCTTTGAGCTTCTCCCAAACGCAGGGCGTGCTTTCAATTATCTGCTTTATGGGCATAAAAACCTCCGTTTTAAATTAAAGCGCAAGCGGTAGATTTGCCGCCTGCGCTTTTTGACTGTGATATGATTTACGTTTTCGCTTTGATTTTTTCAACGAGTATTTGCTCCGCCTTTACAGCGTCCGCTCTGCCCTTTGTCGCTCGCATGACCTGACCGACCAGCGCCTTGACCGCCTTTTCCTTGCCCGAAAGGTAGTCGGAGACGATTTTCGGATTGTCGTTTACAAGCTGTGTGCAGATTTCGTCAAGCTCGGAGTCGTCAACCCCGACCAAATCCTGTTCGGATATAAATGCGCTCATCGGCTTGCCGCTGTCGAGCATTTTATCGAGCGTTTCCTTGGCGAGATTCATTTTAAGCTTTCCGCCGTCAATCATTTTTACAAGCTCGTTCAAGTATTCGGCGGAAATCGGGAAGTTGCCCAAATCCTTGTCTTCCTCGGTTTCGAGCCGCCTGAATATCTGCCCCAGAATAAAGTTTGAAACAGTTTTCGGATTTTTAACGCCGTCCGACGCGGCTTCGAAAAATTCCGCGACCTTGCGCGATTTTGTCAGCAGACGCGCGTCGGTTTCGGAAATGCCTGTTTCTTTAACATAGCGGTTGAATTTTTCATCGGGCAGCTCGGGGATTTTCGCGCGAAGTTCCTCGATTTCTTCATCGGTCGTGTGTATCGTAACAAGGTCGGGGTCGCGGAAATAGCGATAATCGTGAGCGTCTTCCTTGCTTCGCATGCCCTCGGTTTCGCCGGTTTCATCGTTAAAGCGGCGGGTTTCCTGAATAACCTGTTCGCCCGATTCGAGCAGATCGACCTGCCGCGAAAATTCATAATTCACAGCTTTTGAAATCATCGTGAACGAGTTCATGTTTTTGATTTCCGTTCTTGTTCCGAGCTTGTCGCTTCCCGCTTTTCGGGCGGAGATGTTAACGTCGCACCGCATCGAGCCCTCCTGCATTTTGCAGTCGGAAACGCCGATGTATTTCATGATGCGCTGGAGCTTTTCAAGATATTCCTTTATTTCCTCAACGCTTCTTATGTCCGGCTCGGTTACTATCTCGATAAGCGGAACGCCGCCGCGGTTGTAGTCGACATATGTGTCGCCCCGCTGGTGAACAAGCTTGCCCGCGTCCTCCTCGATGTGGATTCGGGTTATGCCGATTCTTCTGCCGTTTGAAAGCTCGACATATCCGTGTTCGCAAAGCGGCTTGTCGAACTGCGAGATTTGATAAGCCTTTGAAAGGTCGGGATAAACGTAGTTTTTGCGGTCCATTTTAGAAATGTTGTTTATTTCGCAGTTCAGTGTCAGCCCAGCCATTATAGCGTATCGGACGACCTCGCGGTTTAGCTTCGGGAGCGTTCCCGGATGACCCACGCATATCGGGCAGCAGTTGGTGTTCGGCTCGCCTCCGAATTTGGTGGAGCAGTTGCAGAAAATTTTAGTGTTGGTGGAAAGCTCGACATGCGTTTCGAGTCCGCCTACAAGTTCCCAACTCATAGCAAAACCCCCGTTTCAAGCTGTTTTTCAAATTTATAGTCGGTCGCTGTCTCAAACCGATGCGCAAGATTTAATATCTGTGCTTCGGCAAAGTGGTTTCCGATAAGCTGCATTCCGATTGGCAGTCCATTTTGGTCGAATCCGCAGGGGACGGACACCGCGGGAACGCCCGCGATGTTTATCGGCACGGTGCATATATCGGTCTGATAGGTCTGAATCGGGTCGAGCGAGGTGAATCCGCTTTTGAACGCCGTTGTAGGAACAGTCGGGGCAAGAATCGCATCGACCTTTTCAAACGTTTCGGAAAACTCCTTAACTATAGAGCCGCGCAGATTCTGAGCCTTTTTATAGTAGGCGTCGTAATAGCCCGAGCTTAAAACGTATGTGCCGAGCAGAATTCTGCGCTTTACCTCGCTTCCGAAGCCCTCGCTTCGGGTTTTGCATATCATCTCGTGAGTAGTTGTGTAGCTGTCGGTTTTATAGCCGTAGCGGATGCCGTCGTATCTGCCTAAGTTGGAGGAAGCCTCCGCACAGGCGAGAATGTAGTAAACCGGCAGCGCGTATTTTAATGACGGCAGACTGAACTCAACAATTTCGGCTCCGAGCGATTTAAACGTTTCGACCGCCGCCTCGAGAGCCGACTTAACATCGTCGTTTATTCCCTCTAGGTACTCCTTTGCTATGCCGATTTTTTTGTTCTTGATATCGTTGTCAAGACTTGAAACGGCGTTGGGAGTCCCGCCTTTTGATGTGGAATCCATTTCGTCGTAGCCGCAGATAGCGTCGTAAACATACGCCGCGTCGGTTGCGTTTTGGGCTATCGGACCTATCTGGTCAAGGCTGGAGGCATACGCTATAAGCCCGAAGCGGGAAACTGCGCCATAGGTAGGCTTTAAGCCGACGATTCCGCAAAACGACGCTGGCTGGCGGATGGAGCCGCCCGTGTCCGATCCCAGTCCGAAAGCGGCGAGGTTAGCTGCGACGGCGGCGGCGACTC